>NZ_JAUZUS010000010.1:0-112497 GCF_031844145.1 Kocuria sp. PD6 | reverse complement strand
ACACGACCCCTCACCAGGGCCACAACGGTCGGTTGCGATCTGCAAGCTTAGCTGCGGGTGACCCAGGCTGCAACTCGAAATGAACTCTCGATTGCTTCCTGCTGTCACCGCTCCTCAGCGGCTTGCGGGGAACCATCCTAGCACACCTTCTCGCCGTTGTGCGCGGCTCGTCAGTGGTGGGATTGACTCCGTTTCGTTGCCCCGTTCGGCCTTCGCGGCCGCTGCCGTGGCAACTCGGAAGACATTACACGCCCCCGCGGGAGACGGCAAACCGGAGACGGAGAACCCGCGGGAGCACGTGCTCCCGCGGGTTCTGCATTCAATGATGCGTGACCTGATCAGTCCCGGTCGCGCGCCGTCGGGCTGGTGCTCGCACCCTTGGCCGGCTTCAGGAACAACACCGCGAGCGGCGGGACGGTGACCTCGGCGGACGCCGGCTTCCCGTTGTATGCACCCTCGGCCGCGGTGACCCGGCCCAGGTTGCCCACGCCGGAACCACCGAAGATGTCAGAGTCCGTGTTGAGCACCTCGTCCCACTCACCCGCCCACGGCAGACCCAACCGGAAGCGCTCGTGGGTGTTGCCCGCGAAGTTGGCCACGCACACGAGCGGGTTGCCCTGGTCGTCCCATCGGGTGAAGGACAGCGTGTTGCGCTTGGCGTCGTTGGCGTCGATCCACTCGAAACCGGACGGGTCATTGTCCCGTGCGTACAGGGCCGGGGTCTCGCGGTAGATCTCATTGAGGCTCTTCACCAGCTCCTGCACGCCGTGGTGCGGTGGGGTCTCGGAGAGCCACCAGTCCAGGCCGTGCTCCTGGGACCACTCGGACTCCTGGGCGTACTCGGTGCCCATGAAGATCAGCTGCTTACCCGGGTGGGCCCACATGTATGCGAGGTACGCGCGCACGTTGGCGAGCTGCTGCCACCGGTCACCCGGCATCTTGCGCAGCAGGGAGCCCTTGCCGTACACGACCTCGTCGTGGGAGATGGGAAGGATGAAGTTCTCCGAGTAGGCATAGACCATGGAGAACGTGGCCTTGTTGTGGTGGTAGTGCCGGTTGACGGGATCCTCGGCCATGTACTCGAGACTGTCGTGCATCCACCCCATGTTCCACTTGATCCCGAAGCCGAGACCGCCGGCGCTCGTGGGTTTGGTGACCCCTGGGAAAGACGTGGACTCCTCCGCAACCATGACGATCCCGGGATTGCGCCGGTACGCGGTGGCGTTGGCCTCCTGCAGGAACGCGATGGCCTCGAGGTTCTCGCGTCCGCCGTACTGGTTGGGCTCCCACTCGCCGTCGTTGCGCGAGTAGTCCAGGTAGAGCATGGAGGCCACGGCGTCCACGCGCAGCCCGTCCACGTGGAACTCCTCGAGCCAGTAGTTCGCGTTGGCCACGAGGAAGTTGCGCACCTCCCGGCGGCCGTAATCGAAGATTAGCGTGCCCCAGTCCTTGTGCTCGCCGCGGCGGGGGTCCGGGTGCTCGTAGAGCGGTTGCCCGTCGAACTTGGCGAGCGCCCACTCGTCCTTGGGGAAGTGGCCGGGGACCCAGTCCACGAGCACACCGATGCCGGCCTGGTGCAGCTGGTCCACGAGGTAGCGGAACTCGTCCGGGGAACCGAAGCGCGACGACGGCGCGTAGTAGCCGGTGACCTGGTAACCCCACGAACCACCGAAGGGGTGCTCCGCGACGGGCATGAACTCCACGTGGGTGAAGCCCTGCCACGTGAGGTACTGCACGAGTTCGCGGGCGAGATCCACGTAGCCGAGACCCATGCGCCACGAGCCGATGTGCATCTCGTACACGCTCATGGGTGCGTTGTGGGGATCCTTGGCCGCGCGGGCCTGCATCCACGCGTCGTCCTGGAACTCGTAGGAGGACTCGAACACGCGCGACGCGGTGGACGGCGGGATCTCGGTGCCGAAGGCCATGGGGTCCGCCTTGTCCCGCCACGAGCCGTCCGCCGCCCGGATCCGGAACTTGTAGGTGTCTCCGGAGCCCATGCCGGGCACGAACACTTCCCACACACCGCTGGAACCCAGCGAGCGCATGGCATGCTCGGAACCGTCCCACCCGTTGAAGTCACCAATCACGCGCACGGCCCGGGCATTGGGGGCCCACACCGCGAAGCTCACTCCGGAGACGTCCCCCATGGAGGACGGGTAGTGGTGCACGTGGGCACCGAGCACGGTCCACAGGGTCTCGTGCCGGCCCTCGCCGATCAGGTGCAGGTCCAGCTCGCCCAGGGTGGGCGCGAAGCGGTAGGGGTCGTCGACCTCGGCGGGCTCCTTGCCCGCATAGGTCACTAGGACGCGGTAGTCGGGGATCTTGCCCTCGTCGTGCGCGGGGACCACGCCGGTGAAGATCCCACCCCACTCGTGCTCGAGGGGGAACGTCCCGTTGAGCGTGCGCACCGAGACGTGCGTCGCGAAGCGTCGCAGGGTCCGGATGGTCACCGAACCGTCCGGGTTGAAGTGCGCCCCGAGCACCGCGTGGGGATCGTGGTAGCGCCCCTCGGCCACCGCTGCGAGCACGTCCGCGCTCACGGGCACGGGCCCGCCCGCGGGGTGCTCCCGTTCCGACGCCGCTGCGACGCTCTGCTGGGAAGTCCCGGCCCGAGTTGACGCGTGGTTCCCGCCCGCGGTCTCCGCCGGAGCCGTCACGTCATTACCGTCGGTGGTCCGAGCCGACGCGTCGTTCGTCCCGGTCGCCTCCGACGCAGCGCCCCGCGCGTTGCGCGGTTCCGCCGACGACGCCCGGCCGTCGGCGTGCTGCGCGGACTCGGATGTCGGGGTTGGCGTGGATTCGGGGCCCGTAGGAGTCGACGACGCCGCGGGGCTGGTGTTCTCGGGGTGTTCAGGGGTCACGAAATCCTCGGTTCTGGATGCAGGTGTGTGGCTCTCGTGTGTTTCACGCCTCACGTTACGGGAGCGCGCACGTTCAAGCGAACGCACCACGGCACCGGCCGGGACCGCGACCCAGCCCGGGCGGTTGCGCTGCTCGTAGACCACTTCGTACAGGCCCTTGTCAAGCCACAGGGCGCGGAAGAGCACCGAATCCCGGTCCACGCCAGAACCGCTCGTGCGGGCGTACCCCTCAAGGAACGCGTCCGAGACCGCGTCGGTCCAGGCGCTCATGTCCTCGTCCCGCTCGCGCGCGGCCATGGCGCCCGCATAGTCGAACGAGCGCAGCATGCCGACGACGTCGCGCAGGGCCACGTCCGGGCGGACACGCTCCTTAATGGGTCGTAGGGGCTCACCCTCGAAGTCCAGGATCCGGAACCCCTGGGCGTCGTTGTGCAGCACCTGGCCCAGGTGGTAATCACCGTGGATCCGTTGCAGGGCGGGGATCTCCCGGATCCGGGACAGCTGCTCGAGCAGGTCCTCGACCTCGGCCCGGTAGGAATCGAAGTAGTCCCCGCAGGACTCCCACGCCCAGCGGATCCGCGAGGCGAGGTCGTCCAGGAACCGGCGCCGAGCATCGTCGTCCGCGGTGACGGGTTCGAAGGCGCCGAGGAGGTCGGCGTGGACGCGCGCGGTCGTGGCACCCAGCTCGGCCGCGAGCTCGGAGAAGTCCCGGGCATGGTTCGCCGCGTCCAGGGCCATGGCCCACGCGTCCCGCGAATCGGCGAGGAACTGGGCGGCCACCGCGAGCTGACCGGACGTGATGACCAGGCCCTGGCGCCACTGGGCGTCGAGCCATCCAGCCGTGGCCGGGACCGCGGTGGAACCGTGCGACGTGAGTTTGACGCCCACCTCCACGTCCGGGTTGCGCCCCTCCCCCACCACGCGGAAGAACTTCACGATCACCGCGTCGCCGCCCAGCGCGGAATCCGACTCCTCCGCGTCCTGCGGGGCGAGGATCACGGACGTGTTGGACTGCTCTGAGGAGATCACCCGCACCTGATCCGCGGAGCCAATCCGATAATCCGTGTTCATGGCCCCGGTGTAGCGGCCGTGCAGGCCCATCCCGTGGCGCAGCACCCCGCCCTCGGTCAGCTGCGCATCCATGATCCGCAGCACCCGGTCCATGAAACCTGGGTCCCCCACGGCGTCGTAGAGGTGGAACGTGGCCGTCTCGTCCGCGGTGGTGCTCTCGCTGCCCTGTGCCTCGGCGCGGGCCTCACTACGACCGGACGCGCCGGCCTTCTCCTGGGCGCCGGCGGTTTGACCGGCCTCCGGGGAGTCCTCCGAGGTGATGGGTTGGGCGGCCCGCGAGCGCTCCGAGCGGCGTCGTTCGCGGAAAGAACCCGCGTGCGAGATGGCGCGGCGCAGGAACGAGGCCGAGGCCTCCGCACCCGCGATCAGCTGCTCGGGCAGGGGACGGTCCGGGCCACCGGAGCAATAGCTGCCGATCGCGAAGCGCTCGAGCTCGGGCAGAGCTTCGGTGCTGCGCACGACCGGTACGTTGAGCAATTCGCTGCGCTCGCCCACCGTGACCTGGACCAGGAACATGATGCGTTCCGTGCCGCGATGCGATCCGGTGCCGGAATCCAGGGTCGCGCGGCCCACGACGCTCAAGCGCAACTGGTCCGTGGTGGCCGTGAACGGGAACCACCGCTGCCGCGGCAACCAGTCGCGCAACCTGTCGAGAAATTGCTGATCCGTCATGGAGGGTCCCCCGCTTTCGTCTGGACAATCACTGTTTCGCGCGCGGGCCGTACCCGCGCGCGCTCACTCGTTGCGCGTGGGCTTGATGATGGGCATGGCCACCGTCTCGGGGTGGGAACCGTCCGTGCCGGGGGTCGTGCGCAACCGGAGCCAGAAGAAGTCCTGCGAACCGAGCGTGATGCGGTAGTCGCCTTGTTCCGAGAAGGAGCCGAACGGTTCACCGCCGAACAGTTCCCGGGTGCCCCGGCCCGCGTACTCGGCCAGGTGCACGCTGCAGCTCGCGGGGACGTGGGAAAGGTTGAACACGCACAGCAGGGTCTCCCCCGCGCCGTCGTCCGCGTCCTGCGGGCTCAAGCGGCGCAGGAATGCCAGGACGGATTCGTGGTCCGTGCTCACGTTGACGTAGTCCCCCAGACCGAACGCCGGGTGCGCCTTGCGCACCATGAGCATCTGCCGGATCCAGTGCAGCAGGGAGGAGGACGACGCGAGCTGCGTCTCCACGTTCGTCTGCGTGTAGTTGTAGACGAGCGACTGCACGACCGGGAGGTAGAGCTTGCCCGGATCTGCGGTGGAGAAGCCGGCGTTGCGGTCGGGGGTCCACTGCATGGGTGTGCGGGACGCGTCGCGGTCGTCGAGCCAGATGTTGTCCCCCATGCCGATCTCGTCCCCGTAGTACAGGAACGGCGACCCGGGCAGGGACAACAACAGCGCGTGCGCGAGTTCGAGCTCCGCGCGGGAGTTGTCGAGCAGGGGTGCCAAGCGGCGTCGGATACCGATGTTCGCGCGCATGCGCGAATCCGGGGCGTACCACCCGAGCATGGCCTGGCGTTCCTCGCTCGTGACCATCTCGAGCGTCAACTCGTCGTGGTTGCGCAGGAACGTGCCCCACTGCGTGCCCCGCGGGATCTGCGGCGTGTGCTCCATGGTGGAGACGATGGGCGCGGCCTTCTGATCGCGCAATGAGTAGTAGATCCGCGGCATGATCGGGAAGTGGAAGCACATATGGCACTCGGGCGCCTGCTCCGTGCCGAAGTACTCCACGACCTCGTGCGGCATCTGGTTGGCCTCCGCGATGATCACGCGGCCGGGGTACTCGCGGTCCACCATCTCGCGCAGCCGCACGAGGAAGTCGTGGGTCCCGGGCAGGTTCTCGCAGTTGGTCCCCTCCTCCTCGATGAGGTAGGGGATGGCGTCCGCGCGGAAGCCGTCGATGCCCATGTCCAGCCAGAACTTCACGACGTCGAACACGGCCTCGACGACCTTGGGGTTCTCGAAGTTCAGGTCCGGCTGGTGGGAGAAGAACCGGTGCCAGAAGAACTGCCGACGCACGGGGTCGAAGGTCCAGTTGGAGACCTCGGTGTCCACGAAGATGATCCGCGCGTCCTGGTACTTCTCGTCCGTGTCCGACCACACGTAGAAATCGCCGTACGGCCCCTCCGGGTCCTCCCGGGAGGCCTGGAACCACGGGTGCTGGTCCGAGGTGTGGTTCAGCGGCAGATCGGTGATGACCCGCAGACCCCGCGCGTGGGCCTCCGCGACCAGTCGCTTGAAGTCGCTCACGGTGCCGAACTCGTCCAGCACGGAGTAGTAGTCGGAGATGTCGTAGCCGCCGTCCCGCAGCGGGGACTCGTAGAACGGGGGCAGCCACAAGCAATCGATCCCGAGCCACTGCAGGTAGTCGAGTTTGTCGATCAGACCCGAGAAGTCGCCGGAGCCGTCACCGTTGGCGTCCGAGAAGGCTCGCACGAGCACCTCGTAGAACACGGCCTTGCGGAACCAGTCCGGGTCGTGCGCGAGCCCGGGAGCGTTGAGTTGGAAAGGAGTGGTGCTCATGGTCGGCTGGACTGCCCTCTCGGAGAAACGTGCGTGTCGGTCATGACGGGTGCGGGGTGCCGGCCGCCGTGGTGCGCCGCGCTCAGCGGCCGGGGCGCACCACGACGGCGTTCGCTCACTTGACCCCGCGGCGGACGCTGAGCACGTGCGCGGGTTCCACGTACGGATCCAGGCGCACGTAGTTGTGGGTGCCCCACTTCCAGCTCGCACCGGAGATCAGGTCGTCCACCCAGAAAGAGCCGTCCTCGTTGAAGTCCTGGCCCTGCAGGTCCAGGGAGTCGAGGTCCAGCCACACGGTGGCCTCCCGCGCGCTGTGCGGGTCCGTGTTGAGCACCACGATCACGGTGTCCCGGACCTGCTCGCCGTCCCGTTCCACGGTCTTGGTCTTGCTGTAGGCCACGATGGCGTCGTCCGTGGAATTCTGCAGCGTGAGGTTCTGCAGGTCCCCGAGTGCGGGATGGTCCTTGCGGATCCGGTTCAGGCGCGTGATGTACGGCGCGAGCGACTCGCCGCGTTCCACGGCGGCGTCGAAGTCGCGCGGGCGCAACTGGAACTTCTCGTTGTCCATGTACTCCTCCGCCCCGGGACGAGCGACGTGCTCGAACAACTCGAAGCCGGCGTACACGCCCCACAGCGGGGACGCGGTGGCCGCCAGGGCCGCGCGCACCTTGAACGCGGCCGGGCCACCGAACTGCAGGTACTCGGTGAGGATGTCCGGGGTGTTCACGAAGAAGTTGGGCCGGTAGAACCCGGAGGTCTCGTGGGAGATCTCCTGGAGGTATTCCTCGATCTCCTCCTTGGTGTTGCGCCACGTGAAGTACGAGTAGGACTGCTGGAACCCGGCCTTGGCCAGCCCCTGCATCATGGCCGGACGCGTGAACGCCTCCGCGAGGAACACCGTGTCCGGGTGGTTCTTGCGCACCCTGACGATCAGCCACTCCCAAAACCACAGGGGCTTGGTGTGCGGGTTGTCCACGCGGAAGATGTCCACGCCGTGACCGATCCACAGCTCCACGACCCGCAGTATCTCGGCGGCGAGGCCCTCGGGGTCGTTGTCGAAGTTCAGGGGGTAGATGTCCTGGTACTTCTTGGGCGGGTTCTCGGCGTAGGCGATGCTGCCGTCCGCGCGGGTCGTGAACCATTGTGGGTGCTCGGCGACCCACGGGTGATCCGGGGACGCCTGCAGCGCGAGGTCCAGCGCGACCTCGAGACCGAGATCATGGGCGTGCGCGACGAACGCGTCGAAGTCCTCGAAGCTCCCGAGGTCCGGGTGGATCGTGTCGTGACCTCCCTCCGGCCCACCGATGGCCCACGGGGAACCCGGGTCCTGGGGTCCGGCCGTGAGGGTGTTGTTCGGCCCCTTGCGGTGGTTGCGCCCGATCGGGTGGATGGGCGGGAGGTACGCGACATCGAAGCCCATGGCCGCGGCCCGGTCCAGGGCCGCGGTGGCCGTGCGGAACGTCCCCGAGGTCCACTCGCCCGTCTCGGGGTCGTACGTGGCGCCCTCGGAGCGCGGGAAGAACTCGTACCACGCACCACGACCCGCGGCCTCGCGCTCGACGCCGAGCGGGTAGCGCGGGGACGAGCTGAGCAGATCACGCAGCGGCCGCTCACGGACGTAGTCCAGGAGCTGCGGGGACGTGGCGATCTCCCACCGCTGTTCCGGCGTGCGGTCGGTGTCCGCCATCGCCTCGGCGGCGTCCTCGAAGACCCGGGCCTCCTCGGTCGCGCGATCGGACTCCTTGGAGGCGGCGTCGAAGAGCAGGGCCGCTTCCTGGAACATGAGCTCGACGTCCTGGCCGACCCCCAACTTGATCTGCGCGGCGTGGTGCCACGTGTCGTAGAGATCCGACCAGCCCTCCACCGCGAAACTCCAGGGGCCCTCGTGCTCGGGACGCAGCCACGCCTCGTAGCGGTCCGTCCCGGGGGCCACGAGCGTCATGGGTCGGCGCTGGGTCTCACGGCCCTGCGGGTCGTACAGCACCGCGGTCACACCGAGGGAGTCATGACCCTCGCGGAACACGGTCGCGCTCACCCGGATGTCCTCACCGGGAACGGCCGTGGCGGGGAAACGCCCACCCTCGATCACGGGGCTCACGTCCGTCACGGGGATCCGCCCGTACACGAGATCGTCCGACGGGAAGTCCGCCAGGTGCTCGTCGTCCCCGGAATCGGTGTCCTGCTCGGCCGGGGCCTGCGCCGCGGCTTCGGCGTGCGGATCAGGTGCGGACTGAGTGCCGGGCTCGTACTGGGTGTCGGGCTCGTACTGGGTGTCGGGCTCGCGCTGCGCTCCGGGTGCGGACTGTTGGTCGAATGCGGGCTGCGCCTCGGATTCGGTGTCCCCGGTAGGTGTTACGACCGCGGCGACCTCCTCGGCCGCACCCGGTTCCGCATATGCGTGGGCGTCCGGCTGCCCGGCACCGGCGGACGACGCCGCTTCGGTTGCCTCCGGCGCGGACGGGACGCGAGCGGCATCGTCGTGGGCCTCCGCTCGGCGTACCGAGGGGGCGATGTCGGGAACGCCCGTGGCCGGGACCGGCGGGGTCAAGCGGGACCCGACGTCCGGGTGGGCATCGCCCGCGCGGGGATCCGGCACGGGGTCTGAGGACGGACGGCGGCCCTGGGGCTGTGAGTTCTGCTGCGACACGAGACCAACGTTAGCGACAAACGCCCCGATTCATAAGGCCGTGGCCGTGGTCCCCGAACCGCGACGGCGACGCGCTCACGTCACACGTCGGACCCCGTGGAGCGGCGGGGCCACAGCCGCTAGGCTCGGAACCGTGAAGGCCATCCACAGGTTCACCGTCCGCACCGTCCTGCCCGAGTCGATCGCCGCACTCTCACGATTGGCCAAGAACCTCCGATGGACGTGGCATCAGCCCACCGAGGACCTCTTCGCCGAACTCAACCCGCACGCGTGGGACGCGGTCCACGGGGACCCCGTCAAGCTCCTGGGCTCGCTCACGCGCGAGGAGATCCAGCAGATCGCCGCGGACCCCGAGCTCGTGGCGCGCATCCGCGACCTCGACGCCGATCTGGACACCTACCTCACCGAACCCCAGTGGTACCAGCGCACGCAGGGCGAGGACGCCCCGGCGGCCGTGGCGTATTTCAGCGCCGAGTACGGCATCACGTCCGCGCTTCCGCAGTACTCGGGCGGACTCGGGATCCTCGCCGGGGACCACTTGAAGACCGCGTCCGACATGGGCGTGCCCGTGGTGGGCGTGGGATTGCTGTACCAGGCCGGGTACTTCAAGCAGTCGCTGTCCCGGGACGGCTGGCAGCAGGAGACCTACCCGGTGCTGGACCCGGATGAACTCCCTCTCACCCTGCTGCGCGAAGCGGACGGTACGCCCGCGCGCGTGGTTCTACCGCTGCCCGAGGGCCGCACGCTGTCCGCGCAGATCTGGCGGGCGGACGTGGGCCGCGTGCCGCTGCTGCTGCTGGACTCCAACATCAGCGAGAACGACGACGCCGCACGCAACGTCACCGACCGGTTGTACGGCGGCGGCAGCGACCACCGGTTGTACCAGGAACTCTTGCTGGGCATGGGAGGGATCCGGGCGCTGCGCGCGCACAGCAGGATCACGGGTGCGCCCACGCCGGAGGTCTACCACTGCAACGAGGGCCACGCGGGTTTCCTGGGCGTCGAGCGGATCCAGGAACTCATGAACCCCGGGGCCGACGCCCAGGCCATGATGTGGGAGGAAGCACTCACCGCGGTGCGCGCCGCGACCGTGTTCACGACCCACACCCCGGTCCCGGCCGGCATCGACCGCTTCGAACGCGATCAGATCGCCCACGTCCTCGCCGCGGGGCTCGCCCCGGATGTCCCCTCCGAGCGCGTGCTTGAGCTGGGTGCGGAGACCATGCCGGGCGGTGACCCGAGCAAATTCAACATGGCGGTCATGGGGCTGCGGCTCGCCCAGCGTGCCAACGGCGTGGCCGAGCTCCACGGTGCCGTGTCCCGGTCCATGTTCCACGGGCTGTGGGAGGGCTTCGACACCGAGGAGGTCCCGATCACCTCGGTGACCAACGGCGTGCACGTCCCCTCCTGGATCGACCCCGCCGTGTGGCGCATGGCCGTGGACCCGGAGGAGAACGACACCAACCCGGCCGCTCGTTGGCGCAGGATCTACAACGTGTCCGACGCCGAGCTCTGGGCCACCCGCCGCGCCCTGCGGGAACGCCTCGTGCACGACGTCCGCGAGCGTCTACGGGCCTCGTGGAAGCGCCGCGGTGCCGCGGACGCGGAACTGGGCTGGACGGAGTCCGTGCTGGACCCGGACGTGCTGACCATCGGTTTCGCACGCCGCGTCCCCACGTACAAGCGGCTCACGCTCATGCTGCGCAACCCGGAACGGCTCAAGCGGATCCTATTGGACCCCCGCCGCCCCGTGCAGTTGGTGGTCGCGGGCAAGTCCCACCCCGCGGACGAGATGGGCAAGCGGATGATCCAGGACCTCGTACGGTTCACGGATGATCCGCAGGTGCGTCACCGGATCGTGTTCCTGCCCAACTACGACATCGCCATGGCGCGTGTCCTGTTCCCGGGGTGCGACGTGTGGCTCAACAACCCGCTGCGTCCGCTCGAGGCGTGCGGGACCTCCGGGATGAAGGCCGCGATCAACGGCGGGCTCAACCTCTCCGTCCTGGACGGGTGGTGGGACGAGATGTACGACGGGCAGAACGGCTGGGCCATCCCCACCGCGGACAACAAGGCCAGCACGGACGAGCGCGATGACATCGAGGCCGCCGCGCTGTACGAACTCATCGAGAGCCACGTGGCACCGCGGTTCTACGGTGACGGTTCCGAGGACGCCACGACCGCGGCCGGACCCGACACCGCGCCGTCGCGAGCGAGCACCGTGCCGCACCAGTGGCTCGCCATGGTGCGCCACACGCTCGCGACCCTCGGACCCAAGGTCTCCGCCCGGCGGATGCTCACCGACTACGTCAACGAGCTGTACGTCCCCGCGTGTGTCGCCGGCCGGCGCGTGACCACGGACGACGGCGCCCTGGCCCGCGGCACGGCCCACTGGGTCGAGCGCGTGCGTACCGCGTGGCCGCAGCTGCGGATCGAGCACGTGGACGCACACGGTGTGCGCCAGGAACCGCAGATCGGTGACGAGCTCACGGTCAACGCGTACGTAGATCTGGGCGAACTGACTCCCGAGGACGTGACCGTGCAGGTCAGCTACGGGCGTGTCTCGGAAACCGATCACATCCACGAACGGTCCTACGCCACGCTCGAGGACGTGACCGAGCTGGGTGGGGGACGCATGACGTTCTCCGGACCTATCACGATCGACCGCTCCGGCCCGTTCGGGTACACCGTGAGGGTGTTGCCGCGCCACGACGAGTTGGCCTCACCGGCCGAACTCGCTCTCGTGCGCAACGCCGGGGACTGACGTCCGGCCCGCCCGGTTCACGCGATCGCGAACATCGCGATGCTCTGTGCCGGGACCGTGAGCTCCTCCCCGGCACGCCATCGGTTGCCGGTCAGTTCGTCGAGCTGAGGGTCCGTGGCGAGCACGAGCCGGTACGAGGCCACCTCCACGTCCGAGCCGGCCAGGTTCTCGAAGCGCGGCAACACCACGGCCACGGGCGATGCGGTGCCGTTGAGCACGAACAGTCCCGCGAGGTCACCCCCGCGCGCGCCGATCACGACCTGCAGCGCACGGACCCCGTCCGTCTGCCACAGATCGTCGCTCATGGGCTCCCCGGAACTCGCGTACCAATTGAGCACCACGTCCCGGGGGCGCGTGGGGAAGTCCCGGGGTTGGCTCGCCAGGAAGGCCCGGCGGATCCGGATGAGCCGCTGGGTCGTGCGTAGTATGGACCGGTCCAGGGGTGTGAGTCGCCAGTCCACCCACGAGAGCCGGTTGTCCTGGCAGTACGCGTTGTTGTTGCCGTCCTGGGAGCGCAACAGCTCGTCCCCCGCGGTGATCATGGGGATGCCCTGCGAGAACAACAGCGTGGCCATCATGTTGCGCGCGGTGGCCGCGCGGGCGGCCCGCACGCGCACGTCCGGGGAGAAGCCCTCGTGGTCGTGGTTCCACGAGTGGTTGTCGTTGGTGCCGTCCGCGTTGTTCTCGCGGTTGGCCTCGTTGTGCTTGGCGTCGTACGCCGTGAGGTCGTAGAGCGTGAACCCGTCGTGCGCGGTGATGAAGTTGACCGAGGCCAGCGTGGTGCGCCCGTGCGGGGCGAACAGGTCCGCAGACCCGGAGATCGCCCCGGCGAGCCGACCGGCGGTGCCCCCACCGCCCCCGCGACGCAAGGTGCGCTGACCCGAGAGCCAGAAGTCCCGCACGGTGTCCCGGTAGTGGTCGTTCCAGTCCGCCCAGCCGGTGGGGAAGCGCCCGGTCTGCCAGCCACCGGCGCCCACGTCCCACGGTTCGGAGATCATCCGCACGCCCTGCAGCACCGGATCCGCGGCGATCGCCACGAAGAACGGGTGGTTGCGCGTGAAGTGGTGGTGCTCGTCGCGGCCCAGTTCGGGGGCCAGGTCGAAGCGGAAGCCGTCCACGTGGCACTGCGTGACCCAGTAGCGCAGGGAGTCCAGCGCCATGCGCACGACCTGGGGGTTGCCGAAATCCATGGAATTGCCGCACCCGGTCACGTCCACGTAGTTGCCGTGCTCGTCGTGGCGGTAGTACTCCCGGTCCCCGAGCCCGCGCCAGCAGTACGGGCGCTGCGTGGGTCCGCCTTCTGCGGTGTGGTTGTACACGACGTCCAGGAACACCTGCAGCCCCGCGCCGTGCAAGGCGTCCACGGCGGCCTTGAACTCGTTGAGCACCGCGGTGGGCCCGGCCTCCTGGGCGGCCTTGGTCGCGTACCCCGCATGGGGTGCGAAGAACGCGAGGGTGTTGTACCCCCAGTAGTTGGTGAGCCCGTTCGCGGTCAGGTGGGCCTCGTCCAGGTGGGCGTGCACGGGCAACAGCTCCACCGCGGTGATCCCCAGGCTGCGCAGGTACTCGAGCATCACGGGGTGCGCGAGTCCCGCGTAGGTGCCGCGCAGCTCGTGAGGGATCCCCGGGTGCAGCATGGTGAGGCCCTTCACGTGGGCCTCGTAGATCACGGTCTCGCGCCACGCCGGCCGGGGCCGATCGTGGTCGCGCCACTCGTGGTCCTGGGCGACCACCACGGAGACGTACTCCCCGCCGTAGGCGTCCGCGCCGGGATTGACGACGCCGCGCGGTGGCGCCACACGCGTCAGTCCCCGCCCGTAGGGGTCCAGCAGGACCGGTTCGTACGCCGGATCCGGCACGGGACTGCCCTCGGGCCGGGCACTCACGAATCCGTACTCGGTTCCCTCGGGCATCGCGGGACACACGTCCCGTGCGAGCTCGTCCGGGGTGAGTTCCACTTCCGGCACATGGCGTGGGCGCGAGACGGTCGCGTAATGGATCCCGTGGTTCTCCCCCGCGAGCCGCAACCGCTGCCACGATTCACCGGGGCGCCGGAACATGAGGTCCACCTCGGTCAGTCCCGGGGCGTACACCGCGACGTTGGCGGTCCCGTCCCCGGACGGGGAGGGGTGGACGCCCAGCGGATAACTACGCGCTTGCACGCCGGCGCGCGATCTCGTACAGCGTGATCCCCACCGCCATGGACGCGTTGAGGGACTCCATCGCGGATTCGATGGGGATCGACACGATCGCGTCGCAGTGCTCTGTCACCAGGCGGGACAGGCCCTTACCCTCGGAACCCACGACCACCACGAGGGGCTCGGTGGCCAACTCGAGCTGCGGCAGGTCCACGTCCCCGCCGCCGTCGAGGCCGACCACGAAGTAGCCCTGCTTCTTGCAGTTCTCGAGCGTGCGCGTGAGGTTCGTGGCCTTGGCCACGGGGACGCGCGCCGCAGCACCCGAACTCGTCTTCCACGCCGTGGCCGTGACCCCGGCGGAGCGGCGCTCGGGCAGGATGACCCCGTCCCCGGCGAACGCGGAGACGCTGCGGATGATCGCGCCCAGGTTGCGGGGATCGGTGATCCCGTCCGCCGCGATGAGCAGGGGCGGGCGGGAATCCTCGCCCCGGTCGGCCATGAGGGAGGCCGCGAGCTCGTCAGCGTCCTGGTAGTCGTACGGCGGGACCTGCAGCACCACACCCTGATGGATCGCGTCCGCAGAGAGCCGGTCCAGCTCGCCGCGCGAGGCCTCGAGCGTGGGCACCTGGGCCTCGGCGCACAACTGCAGGATGTCCTTGACGCGGTCGTCCATCTCGATCTTGGTGGCCACGAACAACGTCTTGGCGGGCACCCCGGCGCGCAGGGCCTCCAGCACGGCGTTGCGCCCCGTGACGAGGTCCTCCTTGATGGGCCCGGCCCCCGTGCGGAACGGACGCCGGTGCAGGTTCTGTTGCTTGCGCGCGACCGCCTGCTTGGCCTTGTACGCCTTGTGGTAGACGCGGTCCTCGGCCTTGGGCGTGGGGCCGCGGCCCTCCAGGCCCTTGCGGCGCTGGCCGCCGCTACCCACGACCGGACCCTTCTTCTTGCGCGTGGCTCCGGGTCGGTTCTTCTGGGCCATGGTCAGTACTCCGTGTCTGTCACGGGTCACGGCCCGCGGGCCGCCCCGGGGTGGTCGGCGATCTGGCTCCAGTTTAGGCCAGGCTCATTCCCCCACGGACCACTCGGACCCCCGGGCACCGTCCTTCACGACGACGCCGGCAGCGGCCAGCTGGTCCCGGATGCGGTCCGCGAGCGCCCAGTCCTTCACCTCACGCGCGGCGGCACGCTGGGCCAGCAGGTCCTGGACGAGGGAGTCGAGCGCGCGGTGCTCGGCGCCGTCGGCGTCCCGAGCGCCGTCGAGACTCATCAAGGGGAGCAATCCCAGGACGTCGGACATGCCCGCGATCGCGGAGACGAGCGGCTGGGCGGTCGCGGCCTCCGGGCCCGAGAGAGCCGTGTTGGCCGCGCGCACCGTCTCGTGCAGCACCGCGAGCGCGCGGGGCACGTTGAGGTCGTCGTCCATGACCGCGACGAACTCCTCAGGCACATCCGTGTGCTCCCAGGACACGCTGAGTCCGGAATGCTGCGCGGCCGCGAGGACGGCTTCCACGCGCTCGACGGCGGCGGTGGCCTCCCGCAGGGACGTGGGCCGGTAGTCCAGCACGGAACGGTAGTGGGCCTGGCCCAGGTAGTAGCGCACGGCGAGCGGCCGTGCTTCCTCGAGCATGCTCGCCGGGGAGACCGTGTTGCCGATCGACTTGGACATCTTCTCGCCCTCGTACGTCACGAGCCCGTTGTGCAGCCAGAAGTTGGCGAACGGGCGGCCCGCCGCGGTGGACTGGGCGAGCTCGTTCTCGTGATGCGGGAAACGCAGGTCTAAGCCGCCGCCGTGGATGTCGAAGTGCGCGCCCAGGTACTTGTGGGCCATGGCCGAGCACTCCAGGTGCCAGCCGGGGCGGCCGCGGCCCCACGGGGAATCCCACGACGCCGTGGCGGGCTCGCCCTCCTTGTGTCCCTTCCACAGCGCGAAGTCGCGGGGATCGCGCTTGCCGCGGGGATCGGCGTCCGGGGCGTCCTGCATGTCCTCCACGCGTTGCCGGGTGAGTTCGCCGTAGCGGGGCCACGAACGGACGTCGAAGTAGACGTCGCCGGAATCGTCGAGTGCGGGGTACGCGTGCCCGGCGTCGATCAGCTCCTGGATCAGCGAGTGCATCTCCGGGACGTGGCCCGTGGCCCGGGGTTCGTACGTGGGGGCCTCGATACCGAGCGCGGCGTAGGCCCGCCCGAACACACCCTCGAACCGGTAGGCCAGCGCCCACCACGGTTCGCGCGGGTGGTCACCCTGGTAGTCGTTCTCGAACGAGGCGTGCGCGTTGGCCAGGATCTTGTCGTCGATGTCCGTCACGTTGCGCACCGTGGTGACCTCGTAGCCACGGAAGCGCAGCCAGCGGGCCAGGATGTCGAACACGAGCGCGGAACGCACGTGGCCGATGTGCGGTGCGCCCTGCACCGTGGCACCGCAGTAGTAGAGGCCCGCCTCGCCGGGTTGCACGGGGACGAAGTCCTTGACGGTCGCGGAAGCGGTGTCGTAGAAGCGCAAAGTCACCCTGCCAGTCTAACGGGGTGGCGCCGCACGCTCGCGGCGGGCGGGTTCGGTCGGCCGACACTACTGGCGGGCTCCCCCGGTGGACTCGACCGGCCTGCTGGGTTGCGGCCGGCGGGCTCGGTCGCCGCCCGTTTGGGCTCAGCCGCGCGGGAACACGATCGCGGTGGCGATCGCCGCGAGACCCTCGCCCCGGCCCGTGAGCCCCAGAGCGTCCGTGGTGGTCGCGCTCAGGTGCACCGGCGCGCCGGCCGCTTCCGTGAGCACCGCGGCGGCCTCGTCCCGCCGCGGGGAGAACTTGGGTCGGTCGCCCACGAGCTGGACGGAGACATTGCCCACCCGGAAGCCGGCCTCGGTCACGATCCGCACTGCCTCCGAGAGGATCCGACACCCCGAGGCCCCGGCGAACTCCGGGCGGTCCGTTCCGAAGTGCGCTCCCAGGTCCCCCACGCCGGCCGCGGAGAACAGCGCGTCCGCCGCGGCGTGTGCCACGACGTCCCCGTCCGAGTGCCCGCTCAGTCCCCGCTCGCCGGGCCACATGAGTCCGGCGATCCACAGCGGGGTGCCCTCCGGGCCGAAGGCGTGCACGTCCACCCCGATCCCCACGAGCGGGACGGGGTACGGCCGGGGTTCCGGGGTCGATGGATCGGCGGGGCCTGGGGATGCGTCAGTCATGCGGCCATTGTGCCGGACAGGCCGAGTCCCGCTCACGCACGATCGCGTGGGCGAGTACCAGGTCCAGGGGACGGGTGATCTTGAAGGACTCCTCGTCCCCGGCCACGAATTCCACGGGGTGTTCGGGGGCGAACAGTTCCACAAGACTCGCATCGTCCGTGATGCCTTCGGGATCCCCTGCGGAACCCCTCACCGTGGTGGCCGCCTTTGCCGTTCGAACACTGTGCCCGAGCTGGGGGTCCTCCCCCGTGGCGTCCAGTGGCCCGTCCGGGAGCAGACCGGCCGCGCGGTTCACCCGTTCGAGCAGTG
Organism: Kocuria sp. PD6; assembly: GCF_031844145.1. Taxonomy (NCBI): domain Bacteria; kingdom Bacillati; phylum Actinomycetota; class Actinomycetes; order Micrococcales; family Micrococcaceae; genus Kocuria; species Kocuria sp. PD6. The sequence continues at coordinate 95,021 of NZ_JAUZUS010000010.1, read as the reverse complement.
CACGGTCGAAACCCTGGGGTGTCTGGACGCTGCGCAGCCCCGCCCGGTCCACCGTCCCGGTACTGCGCCCGTGGGTGTCCACCCCGCGCACGGTGTCGGTCACCGGGGTCACGGGAACCACGGCCTGTGCACCCGTATGCAGGGCGGTGACCACCCGCTCGAGGACGGCGGGCGGGGTGAGACAGCGAGCGGCGTCGTGCACCAGGACGTGGGTGGCACCCGCGGGCAGGGCGGTCAGTGCCGCCGCGACCGACTGGGCGCGTGTCGCACCCCCGGTCACGGCCGCGGCCCCCGCGGCGCGCGCGACGGCCGTGAGATCCGTGTCTCCGGCGGGCACGGTCACGATCACCGCGGCACCGCGCAGGGTCCCGCGCACCGTGGCAAGCGCGTGCTCCAGGATCGGTCGACCGGCCACGGGGACGAGCGCCTTGGGCATCCCGTACCCGAGCCGCGTGCCGGAACCGGCGGCCACCACAATGACGGCGAGCCCGTCCATGGCGGACGGGCTCGCGAGGTCGGAAATCTGGGACACGAAGACGTGCTGCGGGGATCAGGCCGCGGACAGAATGTCGTCCAGGCGCTTCTCCGCTTCTTCCTCGTCGATCTTCTTGGCCAGCGCCAGCTCGGAAGTGAGGATCTGGCGGGCCTTGGTCAGCATGCGCTTCTCCCCGGCGGAGAGGCCCTTGCCGCGATCGCGGCGCCACAGATCACGCACGACCTCGGCGACCTTGAGGACGTCGCCGGAGGCGAGCTTCTCGAGGTTGGCCTTGTAGCGGCGCGACCAGTTGGAGGCTTCCTCGGCGTCCTTGGCCTGCAGGACCGCGATGACCTCCTTGAGGCCTTCCTCGTCCACGACGTCCCGCACACCCACGAGATCGACGTTCTCCGCCGGGACCTCGATCATGAGATCGCCCTGGGTGACCTTCAACCGGAGATACATCTTCTCCTCACCCTTGATGGTTCGAGTCTTGATCTCCTCGATAGTTGCGGCACCGTGGTGCGGATAGACAACCGTTTCGCCAACCTCAAAAACCATGCACAAACCCCTTTCAGCCCGCCAAGTCTACCACGGTGTATGATTGCCCACCTTCCCGCGAGCCCCGTCCGTGGCCGCTCCACGGACCGCATCACGGGGCCTTATGGAGGCCACCCGGGCAGCGCCCGGGCGGGTGTGCGTGACCCGGCCGTGCGACGTCGTCGTCACTCCATAAGCGCGCGCACCACGGGCCTACGGGCGCGCCACGAACGGGGCGCGGATGCAGACGATCCGTGGCCAAACCGATAGACTGACTGCAGATTTTGCACCCGCTGTCAGAGAGCCCGAGGAGTTCGTGCCGTGAAGAACGCCGCCCACAAGAAGTTGCAGCACCTCGGAATGGGTGCGGCGGCACTCGCCGTCCTGACCGGTGTGAGCGGGTGCGCGTACATCAGCCCGCAGGCCACCATGGACAGCTACGCCCCGACGGACGGGATCCAGATGGACTTGGGTGACGTCCAGCTGCGCAACATCCTGGTCGTCGCCGAGGACGAGAACTCCGAGGGCCGCGTGCTGGGCACCCTGATCAACACCGGCGACCAGACCGAGACCGTCACCATGGACGCCAACGGCGCCCGCGCGAGCGTGGAGGTCCCCGCCAACCAGGAGGTCGTGCTCGAGAAGTCCCGGCCCGTGCTGTTGGACCGAGCCGGCGCGAACCCCGGCCTGATGGTGGACACCACGTTCACCGCGGACGACCAGGACCAGACCACCCAGGTCCCCGTCCTGGACCACACCTACCCGCGCTACGCATCCTTCGTGCCCGGCGGCGCACCGTCCACCCCGGCCAACCCCTCCAACACTCCGGCCCCCGCGGGCGAGGCGCACGGCGAGCACTGACCCCTCACACCACCCGCGCCGACCGGCGAGATCGAGCGAGCGCCCGGGCCCCGAACACGAGGGTCCGGGCGCTCGCTTTCTCAGACCTGTGTACAGACGTAAGAACCGCACCCTGCTAAGGGTGCGGTTCTTACGTCATACGGGTGCCGCTCCGTGGAGGCGTCGGGATCAGGGCTCGAACTTGTACCCGAGACCGCGTACGGTCACGATGTGCTGCGGCGCGGACGGCTCCGGTTCCACCTTGGAACGCAGCCGCTTGATGTGCACGTCCAGGGTCTTGGTGTCCCCCACGTAGTCGGAACCCCACACCCGGTCGATGAGCTGGCCCCGGGTGAGCACGCGGCCCGCGTTGCGCAGCAGCATCTCCAGCAGTTCGAACTCCTTGAGCGGCATGGCCACTGGCTCCCCGCCCACGTGGACCACGTGACGCTCGACATCCATCCGCACGGGACCCGCGGCGACCGTGGCCGTGATCAGTTCCTCCGGTTCGGAACGCCGCCGCAGCACCGCCCGGATCCGCGCCACGAGTTCGCGCGACGAATACGGCTTGGTCACGTAGTCGTCCGCGCCGAGCTCCAACCCGAGCACCTTGTCGATCTCCGCGTCCTTGGCGGTGAGCATGATAATCGGGACCGTGGAGCGCTGCCGGATCTGTTTGCAGACCTCGGTCCCCGACTGGCCGGGCAGCATGAGGTCCAACAGGACGAGGTCCGCGCCGGTGCGGTCGAACTGCGCCACGGCCTCGAGCCCGTCCGCGACCACGGTGACCTCGAACCCCTCACGGCCCAGCAGGTACGCCAACGGGTCGCTCAGGGATTCTTCGTCCTCGATCATGAGAATCTGGGTCACGCGCGCTCCTCCACTCGCTGTTGACGCAGCCCTCCGCGTGGGGGCTCCGCCTGGTCCTCGGGTTCCTCCATGGGCGGCAGCACGAGGGTGAACGTGGACCCCCGGCCCGGCTGGGACCACACGGAGACCTCCCCGCCGTGCTGCGCCATGACGTGTTTGACGATGCTCAATCCCAGACCGGTACCCCCGGTCTGGCGGGACCGAGCGCTGTCCACCCGGTAGAAACGTTCGAAGATCCTGTCCTGCTCGGTCTCCGCGATGCCGGGGCCCTGATCCGTGACGGTGATGTGCGCCATCCCCTCCCGCTCCCGCAGGCCGATGCCCACGCGGGTGTTCTCCGGGGAGTACCGCACGGCGTTGTCGATCAGGTTGCGCACCGCGGTCACGAGCATGTCCGGGTCCCCGAACACGGGGGTCTCGATCCGCCCGCCCACCTTGATGCTGATGTTCTTGGCCTCCGCGGCCAGTTTGTTCCGGTCCACGGCCTCACGCACCGCGCGGTTGAGATCCACGGCAGTGCCTTTGGCCACCACGTCCGTGGCCTGCAACCGGGACAGTTCGATGATGTCCTGCACGAGCGCACTCAGCCTCATGGACTCGCGCTGCAGGCTCGCGGCGAAGTGGCGGACCGCGTCCTGGTCCTCCGCGGCGTCCTCGATGGCCTCGGACAACAGGCTGATGGCGCCCACGGGCGTCTTCAACTCGTGGGAGACGTTGGCCACGAAGTCGGTGCGGATGGACTGGGCGCGCACGATCTCGGTCTGGTCATCCGCGAGCAACAGGATGTACTCGTCCGCGAGGGTCACGACCCGCACGTCCAGCACGATCGACCCGTGTTGGAACTGCCCGCGGGTCAGCTCCAGGCGCTTCTCCTCCACGACGCCGTTGCGGCGCGTATTGCGGATCATCTCCAGCAGGTCCTGGTGCACCACCGTGTGCCCGCGCACAATCCCGAACGCGTAGGACGCGGGGGACGCGCGCACAACGCCGTCCACGCCGTCGACCACGACGTACGCGAGGCCCAGTGCCGCGAGGATCTCCGCGGTGCCCTCGGGCAGCGTGGGCTCCTGGACGTCCGCCAGCGAATGGCGACGCCGCTGGCTCACCCGCACGGCGATCACCCCGCTGATGCCGAGCAAGAAGCCGATGAAACCGGCCAGCAGGGCAATCGACGTATCGCTCACGGTGTCAGCTTAGACGGCCCGCCCGGACGCACCCCGGTGATCCGCGCCCCGTGGGGGCCGGTTCAACGAACGTTCACCTGGGGATGACGATTCGTTCACGGCAGCCTGTGAACCTGGTCGGGCGCGTGCGAATTCGTCGTGCCGCTCCCCCGATGACATCCCGATGGCACCCGGCCCACTCAACCCGCGTAGGCTACGGACCAGGACTTGCCATGAACGAAAGGACGCCCCCTGTGCGTAAGGTTTTCCAGGCTGAGCTCCACCAGGTCGGTGAGGAGCTGATTCAGATCGCCACGCTCGTGCAGCAGGCATTGGGCAGCGCCCGCACCGCATTCCTCGACGCCGACATCCAGGTGGCCGAAGAGGTCATCTCCAACGACGCTCGCATCGACTTCCTGCAGAACGATCTCGATGAGCGTTCCATCGACATCCTGGCCCTGCAGTCCCCCGTGGCCTCCGACCTGCGCATGATCGTGGGCGCGCTGCGTATGAGTGCCTCGCTCGAGCGCATGGGCGACCTGGCCCGTCACCTGGCCCAGCTGGCCCGGTTGCGCTTCCCCGAGCCCGTCCTGCCCGAGGCCATGCGCGGGCACTTCGAGGAGATGTTCGACATCGACGCGCGTCTGGTCGAGCGCGTGATCTCCGTGCTCGAGGACCGGGACATCTCCGAGGCGGACCAGATCTTCGCCCTGAAGTCCGAGCTGAACCTCAAGCACCAGCAGGTGTTCGAGATGCTCGCGGATCCCGACTGGGATTCCTCCGTGCCCACCGCGGTGGACGTCACGCTCGCTTCCCGCTACCTCGAACGCATCGGTGACCACGGCGTCTCCGTGGCCCGCAAGGTCTCCTACCTCGTGACCGGCGACTGGGCCCCCGCGACCGACAGCCACCCCACCGGCCACGGACACATCGGCGCCGACGCCGGCGAGTGAGCGGTGCGGGTCCCGGTGGCGTGAGCCGCCGGGACCCGTGACGGCGCGCCCCGGGTGGGATCATCCGGGGACCGGCCCGAGCGGCGTCGTCCGATCGCTCCGAATGGCGGCGTACCCGCGGCCCCGCGAGACACGGCGACAATGAGAATCCCCGGCACCGAAGTGTGCCGGGGATTCGTCACGGTGCCAGAAGGGTTACTTCTTGCCCTGGTTGGCCACGGCCTGGATGGACTCGGCGGCGGCGTCCGGGTCCAGGTAGCGCCCACCGGGGGTCACGGGCTTGAGGTTCCGATCCAGCTCGTAGTACAGCGGGATGCCCGTGGGGATGTTCAGCCCGGCGATGTCGTCGTCCGAGATGCCGTCCAGGTGCTTGACGAGTGCGCGCAGCGAGTTGCCGTGCGCGGCCACGAGGACCGTCCTGCCGCTCTTGAGATCGGGGACGATCTGCTCCTCCCAGTACGGCAGGAACCGCTCCAGGACGTCCTTGAGGCACTCGGTGCGGGGCAGGTCGGCAACGTCCGCGTAGCGGGGATCCCCGGCCTGCGACCACTCGGAGGAATCGTCCAGGGCGGGCGGCGGGGTGTCGTAGGAACGGCGCCAGACCATGAACTGTTCCTCGCCGTACTGCTCGCGGATCTCCGCCTTGTTCTTGCCCTGCAGGGCACCGTAGTGGCGCTCGTTGAGTCGCCACGACCGCTTGACGGGGATCCAGAGGCGGTCCGCGGCGTCGAGCGCGAGGTTGGCGGTGTTCATGGCGCGGCGCAACAGGGACGTGTGCACCACGTCCGGCAGCAGCTGGTTCTCGGCGATCAGTTCACCGCCGCGGGTGGCCTCGGCGCGGCCCCTGTCCGTGAGCGGGACGTCCACCCAGCCCGTGAACAGGTTCTTCTCATTCCAGTCGGACTGACCGTGGCGCAGCAGGATGAGCTTGTGGGTAGCGGAATCGTTAGCCATGGGGCCATTGTCCCACCCCGGGGCCACCGAGGGAACGCGTGTCGTGACGTGCGCACTACAGTGTGGGTGTGCCAACCCAGCCCCGCCCCGTGGGATCGATCACCCGCGGGACCACGAACCCGAACCGCCTCCGGCGCGCGGACCGGTACCTCACCGGGGTCCTGGCCCCGCTCGTGCGCCGGGCATACGACCCCCTGCTCGTGGACCTGGGGTTCGGGGCGGCCCCGATCACCGCGGTCGAGCTGTGGCAGCGGGCGCGCACGGTGCGCCCGGACGTGGAGGTCATGGGCATCGAGATCGACCCGGACCGGGTGGCCGCGGCCCAACCCCACACCCGCCCGGGGCTGTCCTTCCGGTGCGGGGGCTTCGAGATCCCCTCAGGGTCACGCTCCCCGGTCTTCGTACGCGCGTTCAACGTGCTGCGGCAGTACCCGGTGGAAGAGGTCCCCGCCGCGTGGCACCTCGCGTGCGGGCGGCTCGCGCCGAACGGGGTCCTGATGGACGGCACGTGCGACGAGATCGGGCGCCTGGCCACGTGGTTGTGTTGCACCGTGGAGGGCCCCCGCACCTTCACCGTGAGTATGCGTCCAGGTGCGTTCACCGTGCCCTCGGACGTGGCCGCGCGACTGCCCAAGGCGTTGATTCACCGCAACGTCCCGGGCGAGCGGGTCCACGCATTCCTCGCGGCCGCCGACGCCGCGTGGCTGGCCAACGCGACCCTGTCACCATTCGGTCATCGACAGCGCTGGACGGCGATGTGCCGGGACCTGCGCGCCGCCGGGTGGCCCGTACTGCACGGGCCCCACCGGTGGCGGCTCGGGGAACTCACGGTGCCGTGGTCCGCGGTCGCGCCGGACGAACCGGGATGGCGCGTCGAGGGCTGACACACCGAGCCCGTGGGAGGTCGACCCCACGGTGGCTCGACATGCGCTCCGGGAGAGACCTCGAACGGTAAGTGCCTACTACTAGTACCCGGGGTTCTTGGACTCGCCCGAGACAGCGGGGCGCACGTCCGCGAGGTACACCCCGGCGATCGTCGCCGCGATCAGCATGAGGATCAACGAGCCGGTCCCCGGGACACCCACGGCCAGCAGTGCCATGGTGGAGAACACGGCACTGAACACGGACACCACCGCGGCGCCACCTGTCAGGGCGAGCCAGAACGTCTTGGTCCGCTTCCACGCGCGTTCGAACTGCACCGCCGAACGCCGCAAGCAGTCGAACACCGCGAGCAGCGCGAGGACGGCCACCACCAGGGTGATGGCGTAGTCCAGGTAGTTCGCCAGAACGATGGCCCAAGGAATGGAAGTCACGGGGTCAGTCTATCGATCCGCGAGCGCATCGAGTCCGGCCCGGAGGTCCTCCCAGAGGTCCTCCACGTTCTCGATCCCCACGGACAGGCGCAGCAGGTTCTCGGGGACGGTCTCCGGTTCGTCGTGGTGGCGACGACGCCGCTCGATCAAGGACTCCACCCCGCCCAGGGACGTGGCGGGGGTCCACACGCGAAGGTCCGTCAGGAGACGTTCGGCCGCAGCGACGTCGCCGTGGGGGACCACCGAGATCACCGAACCGAACCCCCCCTGCAATTGCGCGGCGGCGCGCTCGTGGCCGGGATCGGACGCGAGGCCCGGGTAACGCACGTGGGCCACGGCGGGGTGGGCCTCGAGCCGGCGGGCCAGTTCCGCGGCGTTGGCCATGGAACGTTCCACGCGCACCGCGAGCGTACGCACGCCGCGCAGCGCGAGCCACGCCTCGAAGGGGCCGGGGATCCCGCCCTCGAGAGATCGCTGGGAATGCAAGCGTTGCCTCAGCTCGGGGGTGGCGCACAGCACCGCACCCATCAACACGTCCGAGTGACCGGCGATGTACTTGGTCGCGGAATGCACCACCAGATCCGCTCCCACGCCCAAGGGACGCTGCAGCAGGGGCGTGGCGAACGTGTTGTCCACGCACGTGAGCACCCCCTTCTCCCGCGCGGCGCGCACGAGCGCGGGCACGTCCGCGATCTCAAGCATGGGGTTGGTGGGGCTCTCGACCCAGAGCATGTCCGCGCCGTCGAGTGCCGCGGAGGTGGCCTCGGTGTCCGCGATGTCCACGGTGCGCACCGTGAAGATGCCACGCTCCTGCCACGTGTGCGCGAGTGCCACGGTGCTCTGGTAGCTGTGGCGCGGCAGCACGAGCGTGCCACCCACGGGCACGAGGGTGAGCACTGCGGTGATCGCGGCGAGCCCGGACGCGTAGGACAGCGCGGGGCACGGGGCCTCCTCGAGCTGGGCCAGGACGTCCTCGAACGCCTCCCACGTGGGGTTGGTCAACCGCGCGTAGGTGCGGTCCGCGGGGTCGAGCTCCCCGGTGCCCCGGTAAGTGGAGGTCAGCACCACGGGCGGGTTCACGGGCGCGTCATGTTCGTGGTCGGGGCGGCCGCCGGCGACCATCACGGTGTCTTTACGCATTGCTCCAGCCTAATCCCGCGGCGCCGTGCGGCCCGTCCTGTGGACGCCCACGGCACCGCTGTAGCTGTCGGGTGCGATCGCTACAGTGGGGGCGTGAAGCAATCAGCGCGCGGGGCCCTCATCGTGTTCGAAGGCGGTGACGGCGCCGGGAAGTCCACCCAGGCTGCGGCGCTCGTGACCGCCCTGCGCCGCGACGGTCGTACCGTGACGCTCACGCGCGAGCCCGGGGGCACACCCCTCGCGGAATCGGTGCGCGCGCTCGTGCTCGATCCCTCCCAGGCGCCGGTGTCCGCGGTGACCGAGGCACTGTTGTTCGCGTCCGCGCGCGCGGACCACGTGGCGCGCAGGATCCGCCCCGCCCTCGAGCGCGGGGAGGTCGTGATCTGCGACCGGTTCGTGGACTCCTCCGTGGCGTACCAGGGGGCGGGACGCGGGCTGGGCACCGAACGCGTGCTCGAACTGAACCGGTGGGCCGTGCAGGGTCTCGTCCCGGAGCTCACCGTGCTGTTGGACGTGGACCAGACCACCGCCGAGGCCCGACGCCGCGAGCGCGCCCTGGCCACGGACCGCATGGAGTCCGAGGCGCGGGCGTTCCACGACGCCGTCAACGCGGCCTTCCGCGAGCTCGCCGCGCATGCACCCTCCCGCTACCTGGTCCTGGACGCGTCCGCGCCCGCGGCCGAGCTCACGGACGCGATCGTGGACCGGGTCACCGGGATCCTCGCCGAGCGCACAGAGGTCTCCGCGTGAGCGTGTGGGACGAGGTCGTCGGTCAGCCCCGCGTGGTGGAGCAGTTACAACGCGCGGCCCGCGACAACGACCCGACCCACGCATGGCTGTTCACCGGGCCCCCGGGCTCCGGTCGCTCCACGGCCGCGCGCGCCCTGGCCGCAGCGCTGTTGTGCGAGCACGGCACGGGCTGCGGCACGTGCCACGCGTGTCGCACGGCGTTCGCCGGGACCCACGCGGACGTGACCCATTTCGTCACGGAGAACCCGCAGATCAGCATCGAGGAAGCCCGCGAGCTCGTGATCAAGGCGCAGGACCGGCCCTCCGTGGGCTCGTGGCGGATCATGATCGTCGAGGACGCCGACCGGATGACCGAGCGCACCTCCAACGTGATGCTCAAGAGCATCGAGGAACCCCCTCCGCACACCATCTGGTTGTTGTGCGCCCCCTCCCCCATGGACGTGCTCGTGACCATCCGTTCCCGCTGCCGCCCCGTGACCCTCAAGGTCCCGTCCCCCGAGGACGTCGCCCGGTTGCTCGTGGCCCGGCACGGGGTCCCGGAGCAACGCGCCATCGAATGCGCGCGGTTGTCCCAGTGCCACGTGGGCGTGGCCACGCGACTCGCCCTGTACGACGACGCCCGCACCCGCCGCCAGGAGGTCGTCTCCCTGCCCCTGTCCATGCACGGGGTGACCCGGGCGGTCAAGGCGGCGGACCGCTTGCACCGCCTCGCCGTGGACGAGTCCACCGCGGACGCCGAGGCCCGCAACAACGAGGAACGCGCGCAGTTGCTCGCGGCCATGGGTGCCCCCGAAACCGGCCGTGTGCCACCCGCCATCCGGGGTGCCCTCAACCGGCTCGAAGCCGATCAGAAGCGACGCTCCCGGCGCATCCAAACCGACACCCTGGACCGCTTCCTGATCGACCTCACCACGTTCTACCGGGACGTGCTGAGCGTTCAGCTCGACACCGGGACGGCCCTGATCAACCAGCACCTGGGTGAGCAGATCCACGGGTACGCGATCAACACCACCGCCGAGCACACCTTGCACAAGATCGACGTGATCAGCGAGACCCGGCGCCGCATCCGCACCAACGTCAGCGCACAACTCGCGTTCGAGGCCATGATGGTGGCCATCGTCTGAGCCGAGAGGACCCCGTGAACCGTTCCCTCCCCCGCCGCCTGGCCGTCCTGCTGTGCACCGCCGCGCTGGCCTTGACCGCGTGCGCCGATCCCTCCAGGGAGTCCGGCGCCCGTGGCAGCGCGGACCCGGACGTCACCTCCGGCGTGGACTCCGCGCTGACGTCCTACTACACCCAGACGCCGCAGTGGCGGGAGTGCACCAAGACCTCCGAACGGCAACAGTTCCCGAGCGGTCTGGAGTGTGCGGGCATCACGGTCCCCGTGGACTACGCGAACCCCTCCGCCGGTGACACCACCGTGGAGATCGCCCGGTTGAAGGCCACCGGTTCCTCCCCCGTGGGTGCCCTGTTCCTCAACCCCGGCGGTCCGGGCGGATCCGGCGTGGACATGATGGGCTCCGCAGACTACTTCACGGCCAAGGAGGTGCGCAGGAAGTACGACCTCGTGGGGTTCGACCCCCGCGGTGTGGACCGTTCGGACGGGATCCGCTGTCTCACGGATCGGGAGATGGACCAGTGGCGTTCCGAACCGGCCTTCGACCCGGGCCGGCAGTCCCTGGACGAGGTGCGGCAGAGCTCCCGGGAGATCGGTGAGAAGTGCCACGAGCACTCCTCGGCCGTGGTCTCCCACATGGACACCCAGAGCGTGGCCCGGGACCTGGACGTCCTGCGCGCCGTCCTGGACCAGCCCACGACCCACTACCTGGGGTTCTCCTACGGCACCGAGATCGGCGCCACGTACGCGCACCTGTTCCCCCAGCGTGCCGGGCGCATGGTGTTGGACGGCGCCGTGGACCCCACCCTGGACGATCGCGCCACCACGCTCGCGCAGGCCAAGGGCTTCGAGGACAACCTGCGCCACTTCGTGGCCGACTGCCAGGAGACGAACAACGACTGCGCCGTGGCCGGCGCGGACGTGGACGCGGGGATGGCCACCATCCAGCGCATGTTGCGCTCGGTGGCCCAGGACCGCCCCACGGTCTCGGACGGACGCTCCGTGACGCCGACCAATGCGATCGAGGGGATCTTGGTCCCCCTCTACTCGACCGCCTCGTACCCGCAGCTGAACTCCGCCCTGCAGCAGGCCCTGGACGGCAACCTGGACGCGCTCATGGCGTTCTCCGACTCCAACCACGGGCGTGAACCCTCCGGGAAGTACACGTCCAACGTGTCCATGGCGTTCACGGCGGTCTCCTGCCTGGACACGGTGTCCAACGACGTCACGGACGAACAGATGGCCCGGGCGGCCCGTGAGATGACGCAGCAGGCCCCCACGTTCGGTCCCTACCTGGGTTATGGTGCGGCCGCGTGCCAGGGCTGGCCGGACAAGCCCGTCAAGCCCTTGGACACGTATCGGGCGGATCTGGAGACTCCCACCCTGGTGATCGGCACGACCCACGATCCCGCCACCCCGTATCCGTGGGCCCATTCCCTGCAGCAGCAGATGGGCGATGCCCGTCTGCTCACCCACGAGGGGTACGGGCACACCGCCTACACCTCCGGCAACCCCTGCGTGACCCGCGCCGTGGACGACTACCTCCTGGACGGCACCCTGCCGGACGAGGGTGCCACGTGCGGTGACTGAGGCCCGCCGCCGGGTGCCATCCACGCGACCACCGGCCCCTGCACCCGGGTGATCCGTGATTGGTGGTGTTCCGGCCCGATCTGATATTGTTTCCGGGTGCATCTGGTCCGCAACGGTCCCGGTCACGCCGCCTTAGCTCAGTCGGTAGAGCGATTCACTCGTAATGAATAGGTCGCCGGTTCGATTCCGGCAGGCGGCTCCATGGACCATCCCCGTTCTCCCCGGCAGGACCTGCTGCGCGGAGGGCGGGGATCGTCGTTTCTGCGCCCGCTCCCTGTCTAGTGCGGCCGGCCCCTGTCACCCACCCTCCGCCGGCCGGCATCTGTGGTTTCAGGCCTGTGGGTCCTTATGCCGGTGACATATTGGCAACGATTTCGCGCAACACTTCCTAAACACAACGCTGTTCCATAACATATGTGTCAGGACGTTGTGGCTCTGGCTGCCCAATGATCCAGGACAGGGGACACCATGGTGCCCCGGGGGTTCCTTCAATCGGCCGAGATCCACGACCGACGGGCAAGGGGAACCCCCGGAGCCCCTCCCGATCCTGAGACGCCACCGTCCACCCCCACATTTGTTGCCTGCGGGCATCGGGTGCGCTGAGGGTGCAATACCTCTGAGACACCGCTCATCCGACGTGAACGTCAACCACCCAGGGGAACGTCAACCACCCCGAGAGACGTAACGGATCCGGTCACACACCCGTCACCCGGTGGGGCCCTCAATCCTGCGGCGAGTGCTCCGCATGCTCACCGAGCAGCCACTCCGCCGCAGTCACGTACTCCGTCACGACCGTTGAGCGGCGTCGGATGGCGCTCACACCCTGCGATGGTGCCGAGAGCTGTTCGGGGGGCCCAGCGGCGTCGCCCCCGGAACCTGACTCGCCCGCGAGACCCGACGTCCCCTCCCCCGCCATACCCGACGCGGACGAATGGGCATGGGAGCCCGCGGCGAACCGCGCCATGGTGAGCGCCTCCGCGGCCTGGGCCATGGAATTGCCGGCCCGGGAGAGCTGCCGGTGCACGTCCGAGAGGTAACCGTCCGTGGAGTGCGGGATGTCCTGCGAGCGCGATGGGGCGCGCACGTGCGCTTCCATGCACACGGCGCGCACCCTGGGCAACAGGTCCGCGAGGTCGTTGGCCACAGGCACGGCGGCGGCGCGCAGTTCGGGGTCGCGCACGGATTCCAGGATCTGGTGGTAGCGGTCCAGGCCGCGCTTGAAGCGGTCGTGGGCCCGGCGCCAGACGCCCTCGCCCAGTTCACGTTCGTCGCGGCGCGTGGCCCTGTAGTCGCTGAAGAAACCCACCGATACCCCTTTCCGATCCGCCACCCGCGGGCAGCAGTCCATGGTACCGCTTCAGCAGCACCGGCCCTCGGGGTGCGCCTCCTGCCAGTCCTGGTAGTCCCGCCAGAATTCGCGTTCCGTCATGAGCGGCGTCCCGCACCCCGAGGCCCGGTGGTACTGCACGTAGTGCTCGTACTTGTCCGCACCGAGCACCCCGTTGCCGAAGCGCAACGCGCCGCGCCACCACGAGCCGACGCGGGCGAGCACCGGGATCTGCGCCGCGCCCGACATCAGTGGTGTCCTCCGCCGGTGGGGGTGCGCTGCTCGATCGGCAGCGCGTCCCATTGCTTGGCCAGGGCCTTCTCGGACGGTGTGGCTCCCAGGCCCGACGGCGCGTAGAAGCGGGACTCCACGTAGGGGTCCTCGTGCGTGCGGCGCTCGTGCCCGCGCAACGCCTTGACGGCCTCCACGACGGCCATGATCACCACGATGATCGTGAGCACCACGAAGAGGATGGACAGGGTGCCCTGCACGAACGTGTTGCGCACGACCGCTTCCATAGCCTCCACGTTCTTGGCGGTCCCGAAGCTCGTCTGTCCCTGGGCCAGTGCGTCCTTGAACGCGAAGTGGTTGGCCCAGTAGCCCACCTTGGGGTCCGGGGAGAAGATCTTCTGCCAGGACCCCGTGACGGTGACCAGGACGTCGAATGCGAGCGGCAGCAGGATGATCCACAGGTACTTGAAGCGGTGCAGGTTGGCCGCTATGGCCAGACACACCGCGAGCGCGATGGCCGCGAGCAGCTGGTTGGCGATGCCGAACAGCGGGAAGAACGTGTTGATACCGCCCAGCGGGTCCGTGACGCCCAGGATCAGGATGGATCCCCAGCCGGCGACCATGATGGCCGTGGTGAGCCACGCACCCGCGCGCCAATCGGCGTCGCGGAACTTGGGGATGAAGTTGCCCAGGGTGTCGGTGAGCATGAAGCGGGCCACACGCGTGCCGGCGTCCACCGCGGTGAGGATGAACAGGGCCTCGAACATGATCGCGAAGTGGTACCAGAAGCTCATCATGGAGGCCCCGCCGAGCCACTGGTGCATGATGTGCGACAGCCCGAGCGCGAGGGTGGGTGCGCCACCCGTGCGGGAGATGATGGTCTCTTCGCCCACGGCGTCCGCGGTGCCCTGCAGCAGTTCCGGGGTCACGTGCACGCCGGAGAGACCCAGCGAGTTCACGAACGCCGCGGCGCCCTCCACGGTGCCCATGGTGGCCGCCGGGGAGGAGTTCATCGCGAAGTAGATGCCGCGGTCGATCGACACCGCCGCCACGAGCGCCATGATGGCCACGAAGGACTCCATGAGCATGCCGCCGTACCCGATGAACCGGGTCTGGCGTTCCTTCTCGATCATCTTGGGCGTGGTCCCGGATGCGATCAGGGCGTGGAACCCGGAGAGCGCACCGCACGCGATGGTCACAAACAGGAACGGGAACAGAGAGCCGGAGAACACGGGCCCGTCCGAACGGCCCGCGAACTCGCTGACCGCGGGGACTGTGATCTCGGGGCGCACCACCACGATGGCGGCGGCGAGCAGTACGATGGTGCCCACCTTCATGAACGTGGAGAGGTAGTCGCGCGGGGACAGCAGCAACCACACGGGTAGCACGGCTGCGATGAAACCGTAGACGATCACGCACCACGCGAGGGTCACACGGTCCAGGGTGAACAATTGGGCGCCGAGGTCCGTGCCCGCGACCCAGCCACCGGTAACGATCGCGGCCATGAGCAGGACGAACCCGATGATCGAGACCTCCATGACCTTGCCCGGGCGCAAGTACCGCAGGTAGACACCCATGAACAGCGCGATGGGGATCGTCATCCCCACGGAGAACACACCCCACGGCGACTCGCCCAGGGCGTTGACCACCACGAGCGCGAGGATGGCCACGATGATGATCATGATCGCCAAGGTCGCGATGATGGCGGCGTACCCGCCCACCACGCCGAGCTCCTCACGGGCCATCTGGCCCAGGGAACGGCCACCGCGGCGCATGGAGAAGAAGAGCACCAGGTAGTCCTGGACCGCACCGGCCAGGATCACGCCCACGATGATCCAGATGGTCCCGGGGAGGTAGCCCATCTGGGCGGCCAACACCGGTCCCACGAGCGGGCCCGCGCCGGCGATGGCCGCGAAGTGGTGGCCGTAGAGCACCCGCCGGTCGGTGGGCATGAAGTCCTTGCCGTTGGCGTTGTACTCCGCCGGCGTAGCGCGACGGTCGTCCGGGCGGGTCAGCTTCCGTTCGATGAACTTGGAGTAGAAGCGGTACGCGATGAAGTAGCTGCACACCGCCGCGAAGACGAACCAGATGGCGTTGATGGACTCACCACGCGCGAACGCGATCATGGCCCATGCGATCGCGCCCAGCAGGGCGATGCCCGCCCAGATCACGATCCGCAGCGGGGTCCAGCGAGTCTGCTCGTGTTCCAGGACCTCGGGGTCCACGTGATTGGGGGGAAGGTCGGTGCGACCCTCGCCCGCGGGCCGGGGTGCGCCCGCCGATTGCTGATGTGTGGTGCTCATGGGGAAGGCTCCGGATCTCGTGCCAACACGCTGGCAGAAGCGTGAGATTGTTGGCACGAGTGTATGCGAGCGGGACCACATTGTCCCGGCATTGGCACCCTGTCGCGGGCACCCCGATCACACGGTCAGCAGCACCTTGCCCACGTGCGATCCGCTGTCGAAGTACTCGTGCGCTTCACGCACCTGGTCGAGCGGGAACGTGCGCGCGACCAGGGGGCGCACCTGTCCGGACGCCACGAGCGGCCACACGTATTCGCGCACCGCCGCCATGATCCGCGCCTTCTCGTCCGCCGGGCGTGCCCGCAGGGTCGTACCGATCACCGCGGCCCGCTTGTTGAGCAACCGTCCCACGTTGAGTTCGCCCTTGATCCCGCCCTGCATCCCGATGATCACGATGCGCCCGTTCGTCGCCACGGCCCGGAGGTTGGGGTCGAGGTACTTGGCGCCGACGACGTCCAGGATCACGTCCGCGCCGTGGCCGTCCGTGAGTTCGTGGACCCGGTCCACGAAGTCCTCGTCCTTGTAGTTGATGGGCGTGGCGCCGAGCTCGCTCACGACGCGCATCTTCTCGTCACTGCCCACGGTCGCCAGCACCGTAAGCCCCAGGGCGCGGGCCACCTGGATCGCGTGCGTCCCGATCCCGCCCGCTCCGCCGTGGACGAGCAGGGTTTCCCCCTCCCGGGCCGCGGCGGCCATGAACACGTTGGAGAATACGGTCGCTGCCACCTCGGGCAGCCCCGCCGCGGCGACCGGGTCCACACCGTCGGGCAGCGGGAGGACCTGCCGCCACGGCGCGACCACGCGTTCGGCGTAGCCGCCCGAGTCCACCAGGGCGACGACGCTGTCGCCCACCGCGAGACCCGCCGCCTCCGGGACGTCCGCCCCGAGTTCCACGACCGTGCCCGACACCTCCAGGCCGAAGATGTCCGTGGCGTCCGGCGGGACGGGGTAGTTGCCGTTGCGCTGCAGGACGTCCGCGCGATTGAGCCCCGCGGCGGTCACGGCGATCAGGACCCCCTCTGGGGTCAGCTGCGGCTCGGCGGTCTCCGCGGCCTCGAGGACCTCCGGGCCCCCCGATCGGACATCGCGTACTGCTCGCATGGCACTTCCTTCTCTGACGACGGCGTTGTACCCCATCCTCCCGCAGCGGCATCACCCGCGCCAGGGGCGCACCACCGCACCCCTCCCTCCCTGCACCGCGCCGAGGGCATTGGCCCCCCGGGCGCGGCGCATGGAATAATGGCGATTCGTTCGCCCGCGCCGCCGCGGGAGCGCGCGACACTGGAAGGTTGTCCGAGCGGCCTAAGGAGCTGGTCTTGAAAACCAGTGTGCGGTAACCCCGTACCAAGGGTTCAAATCCCTTACCTTCCGCCCAGTTCGAAGGCCCCGGATTCCTGTTCCGTCAGGTATCCGGGGCCTTCGTATGTCCGGCCCTACTGGCACGGATCGGTCGCCCCACCAGCCCTCGGGTTCATGGGGCGCGCGGCGGTCCGCCAAGGTCGCCCCACGTCAGAGAAAGTTTGTCGTTTGCATGGGTCCTGGCCGCCTCCGAAATAGACAGCAGGCTGTGAGTTGCCTCACAGTTCGGCCCGCACCCATCCAGCCAAAAGGCCATCCTCATGAAGAGGTCCGCTCTCCTCGCCCTTCCTACTCTCACCCTGGGGGCTCTGGCGCTCACACCCGCGGCCGCGGGTGCCGTGAACCCGATGAACCCCGCGCTGCCCCTGGCCACGGACGTGCCCATCGCGTGCGGCGAGTTCGTGTCCTCGCACATGGTGATGCCCGGAGGCCCCGCCGACACCGGGACAGACGGGACCGGGCGTGGTGCTGGGCCACGTGAACGCCGCGGGCGGTGGGCCAGGCGTCTTCGCGGACCCGCAACTGCGGCTCATCACGTGCGACCGCTACGATCCCGCCACCGGCACCTTCGACGAGAATCTCGTGGCCCACGCGACCCTCGTCACCGGGGAACCACCCAGCGGTTCCCGAAGTGCAGTCCGGGCGCGGAGCTCAGAGCCCCACGACCTCCCGCAGCTGTTCACTGATCCGCTCGAGCCGCGCCGAGGCCTCCTCGCGGGGAACGGCACCGTTCTCGGGAACCGGGAGGACGACCTCGAGGTAGCACTTGAGCTTGGGTTCGGTCCCGGAGGGCCGCACGATCACGCGGTCATCGGCCTCGGTGCGGATGAGGATCCCCTCGGTGGGCAGCATCTCGGGCCCGCCCTTGGACAGATCCGTGTACTCGACCACAGACGAGCCCGCGATCTCCCGCGGCGGGTTCTCCCGCAGCCGGTCCAGCCCGCGGGTGATGAGCGAGAGATCCGCCACCCGGAACGTCAACGGCGCGGTCGCGTAGAGCCCGTGGAGCGTGGCGAGCCGGTCCAGTTCCTGCTGCACCGTGGCGCCCCGGTCCTTGAGAGCGGCCACGTAGGAGGCCACCCGCACGGCCGTGGAGATCCCGTCCTTGTCACGCACGGCGCTGGGATCGGTGCAATAGCCGATGGCTTCCTCGTACCCGAAACGCAGCCCGGGGGTGCGGGCGATCCACTTGAACCCCGTGAGGGTCTGACGGAACGAGAGCCCGTGGTGCTCGGCGATCCGCCCGAGCAACCGCCCGGAGACGATCGAGCACGCGAGGGTGTCCCCCGCGCGATCGGGATCCGCTGCGGCGTTCTCCCCCAGCAACGCGCCGAGCTCGTCGCCGCTCAGTCGCCGCCAGTCACGTGCGGGATCGCCCGTGCCTGCGCCCGTGGGGATCGCGACGGCGCAGCGGTCCGCGTCCGGGTCCAGGGCGATCGCGACGTCCGCGTCCTGGTCCGCTGCGAGTGCCACGAGCAGGTCCATGGCCCCGGGTTCCTCCGGATTGGGAAAGGCCACGGTCGGGAAGTCGGGATCCGGCTCGGCCTGTTCGGCCACCACGGAGACCCGCTCGAAACCGGCGCCACGCAGTACGGCGAGCGCGGTGTCCAGGCCCACGCCGTGCATGGGGGTCAGCGCGATGGAGATCTCGGAACGGGCCTCGGGGTCGCGCAGGCACCCGGCGCGTTCGATGTAGCCGGCGACCAGATCGGCGTGGGCGGCTGAAACACGCGAGGAGTCCCGGGGAACGCGATCCGCGGGAGGGGCGGCGGCCATGTGCTCAGCGATCAGGGCGTCGTCCGGGGGCACGATCTGCACGCCGCGCTCGTCGTCGGAGCCCACCGCGCGACCGCCCAGGTAGACCTTGTACCCGTTGTCCGCGGGCGGGTTGTGGGACGCGGTGACCATGACGCCGGCGTCCGCGCCCAGTTGTCGCACGGCGTAGGCCACGAGCGGGGTGGGCAGCCGGGACGGCAACCGCACGGCCCGGCATCCGGCGGCGGAGAAGACCGCAGCGGCGTCGGCGGCGAAGTCCTCGGAACCGTGGCGCGCATCGCACCCGACCACGACCAGGGGCGCGGGCCCCACGCGCTCCGTGAGGAAGGAGGCGAGCCCGGCGCTCGCGCGGATCACTACCGCGCGGTTCATCCGCGATTCCCCCGCGCCCACGGCCGCGCGCAGCCCGGCGGTGCCGAACACGAGCGGTCCGGAGAAGCGCGAGTCGAGCTCGGCGAGCGCGGGCTCGTCACCGGAGGCGGCGGCGTTCGACAGCTCGGTGAGTTCGTCGCGGGTCGCGGGATCGGGGTCGTGCTCGACCCACTGCCGCACCCGCTCGAGCAGCTGGTCGCTCATCAGGAATCGAGCCCCTCGAGCACCGCACGGGTCCCGGACAGCCCGAGGCGCGTGGCGCCGGCGTCGATCATGGCCAGCGCGGCCTCGGTCGTGCGGATCCCGCCGGAGGCCTTCACGCCCAGGCGCCCACCCACGGTCTCGGCCATGAGGCGCACCGCCTCGACCGACGCCCCGCCCGCGGGGTGGAAGCCCGTGGACGTCTTGACGAAGTCCGCGCCGGCGGCCTCGGCCTCGCGGCACGCGGCCACGATCTGATCGTCGGTCAGGGCCGCGGACTCGATGATCACCTTGAGCACCGAGGGCGCGGGGCACGCCGCGCGCACGGCCTCGATGTCGTCGCGCACGCCGTCCCAGTCCCCCGCGACGGCGAGGCCCAGGTTGATGACCATGTCCACCTCGTCCGCGCCGTTCGCCACGGACACGGCTGCCTCCGCGGCCTTGATCTGGGCGGGGTGCGCGCCGGACGGGAAGCCGCACACGGTCGCGAGCTTGACCCCCTCGGGCAGGTCCACGTCCAGCCGGGACGGGGAGACACAGATGGAGTACGTCCCGAGTTCACCCGCCTCCCGGGCGAGCTCGGCGACCTGATCGGCGGTGGACTCGGGCTTGAGCAGGGTGTGGTCGACCATGGCGGCCAGTTCTTCACGGGTGATCATGCGGTTCTCCTCGCGGGGGTGGTGCGGCGCGGTGACAATGCACCACGGTGGGGCGACGACGCCCGGTCCCCGAGCGTCGTCGTTGCGGTCGGACGGTGGGTCAGGCGATGCGATCCAGCACGACGTCGTCGCGCGCCCCTGTGCCCTCGGCGGCATCGGGGTCGATCGTGGCGCCGCCGTGGAGGGACTCGAGCGCGCGCTCGAAGCGGTCGGGGGTGTCGGTGTGCAGGGTGAACAGCTTCTGGCCCTTACTCACACGCTCGCCGGGCACCGCGTGGATCTCCACGCCGGCGCCGGCCTGGACGGGGTCGCCCTGCCGGGCGCGGCCAGCACCCAGTCGCCAGGACGCCACGCCCACGGACATCGCGTCCATCTCGATGAGCACGCCCGAGGTCTCGGCCAGCACGTCCTGCGTGTGCTCCGCCTGCGGCAGCTGGGCGTCCGGGTCCCCGCCCTGGGCGGCGACCATGCGCTTCCACGTGTCCATCGCGCGGCCGTCGCGCAGGGCCTCCTCGACGTCCGCGTCGTGCACGCCGGCCGCCGCGAGCATCTCGCGGGCCAACGCCACGGTCAGGCGCACGACGTCGCTCGGGCCACCCCCGGCCAGCACCTCGACCGATTCGCGCACCTCCAGGGCGTTGCCCACGGTGCGCCCCAGCGGGCGGGACATGTCGGTGAGCAGGGCCACGGTGTCCACACCGTGGTCCTTGCCGAGCTCGACCATGGTGCGCGCGAGTTCGCGGGCGTCCTCCTCCGCCTTCATGAACGCACCCGGGCCGGTCTTGACGTCCAGGACCAGGGCCCCGGTGCCCTCGGCGATCTTCTTGGACATGATCGAGGAGGCGATCAGCGGGATGCACTCCACGGTGGAGGTGGTGTCACGCAGCGCGTAGAGCTTCTTGTCCGCGGGGGCCAGGCCGGTTCCGGCGGCGCAGATCACCGCACCCACGGTGTCCAGGATGTCCATCATCTCGGCGTTGCTCAGATCCGCACGCCACCCGGGGATGGCCTCCATCTTGTCCAGGGTCCCACCGGTGTGCCCGAGCCCCCGCCCGGACAGCTGCGGGACGGCCACCCCGAAGCTCGCGACGAGCGGGGCGAGCGGCAGCGTGATCTTGTCCCCCACGCCACCCGTGGAGTGCTTGTCCGCCGTGGGGCGGGACAGCTCCCCGAAGTTCATGCGCTCGCCCGAATCGATCATGGCCTGGGTCCAGTGCGAGATCTCCGCTCGGTCCATCCCGTTGAGGAAGATCGCCATGGCCAGTGCGGACATCTGCTCGTCCGCGACCGCGCCGCGCGTGTAGGCGTCGATCACCCAGTCGATGGCCTCGGGGGACAGCGTCTCGCGGTCCCGTTTCATGCGGATGACGTCGACGGCGTCGAACGCTTCAACCACCGTGATCACTCCCTCGTGTAGCTGCGGCACGGTGTCGTGTCGGCGCCGGGCGTCCCAGGACACGACCTGTCCTGCAATCCTAGGCGGCGTATCGGAAAATATGTCAATTATAGTTTTGACAAATGTTCGCACCGCGGCGGATCCCGTCGCGGCGCCGGAAGTCGAAAGCTGGGGTCACCGTGGACCGTTTCCAGGGCCTGGTGGGGATCGTCCTCATCCTGGGCATCATCATTCTCCTATCCCGCCACCGCACCGCGATCAAGTGGCGCACCCTGGCGGTGGGACTGCTGTTGCAGGTGGGCGTGGCGCTGCTGATCCTCAAGTGGGGTCCGGGCTACGAGGCCCTGAAATGGTTCTCCGGCCTGGTCCAGGGACTGATCGGGTTCACGAACGAGGGCACGCAGTTCGTCTTCGGCGGGCTGCTCAGTGACAACAACGGGTTCGTGTTCGCGCTCAGTGTGCTGCCCGTGATCATCTTCCTGGGTGCCGTGATCGGTGCGTTGTACTACCTGCGGGTCATCCAGGTCTTCGTGCACGTGTTGGGCACGACGCTGAACAAGATCATGGGCACGTCCAAGATCGAGTCCGTGTTCGCGTCCACCGTGATCTTCCTGGGCCAGAGCGAGGCACCGCTCATGATCAAGCCGTACCTGAGCAAGCTCACCCGCTCCGAACTGTTCGCGTGTATGACCGGTGGGTTCGCCGCCGTGGCCGGATCGACCCTCGTGGGGTACTCCCTGCTGGGCGCACCGCTGCCCTACTTGCTCGCCGCGTCTGTGATGAACGCCCCCGGTTCCCTGCTCGTGGCCAAGGCCCTCATGCCCGAGACCGAGACCTCCGTGGCCTCCGTGAACACGCTGAAGGTCCGGGACACCGAGTCCAAGAACCTGATCGACGCGATCGGCAACGGCGCCATCAGCGGCGGCCGGATCGCCGTGATCGTGGGCTGCCTGCTGATCGCGTTCATCGCGCTGATCGCCTTGGTCTCCGCCGTGCTCGGCTGGATCGGCTCACTCTTCGGTTTCGAGGGCTGGTCCCTCGAGGGGCTGTTCGGGATCATCTTCGCGCCGCTCGCGTGGGCCCTGGGCGTGCCGTGGCAGGACGCCGCACAGGTGGGCAACTTCATCGGCCAGAAGACCATCCTCAACGAGTTCGTGGGCTACACCGCGTTCGGCCCGGAGATCCCCAACCTGGATCCCCAGTCCGTGCTGATCACCACGTTCGCGCTCGCGGGCTTCGCCAACCTGTCCTCGATCGCGATCCAGATCGGTTCCATCGGCGGGCTGGCCCCGGACCGGCGCGCGGACGTGGCCCAGCTGGGCTTGTTCGCCCTGCTCGGTGGGTTCCTCACGAACATGCTCAACGCCGCGCTCGTCGGCGTGATCATGGGGCTGTGACGTGGCTGCACGGCCGGTGACCGGAGCGCCGTCGTGGACCTGACCGCGCGGGACGTCCAGTCCCTGGAGGCGGCCCGGCTCTACCACGAACGCGGCCTGTCCCAGGCGGAGGTGGCCCGGACACTGGCCATGTCCCGCCCCACGGTGTCCAAACTGCTGCAGCACGCGCGCGAGCGCGGTTTCGTGAGCATCGAGATCCGGGACCCCCGCACGGTGTCCACGGACGTGGGGCGCGAGCTGTGCTCCGCGTTCGGGCTCGCCCAGGCCACCGTGGTGGCCGATGCGGAGACCGAGCACGAGTTGCTGCACAACCTGGGTGTCGCCGGGGCGCGGATGCTCGAGGAGAATGTGGCCGACGGCGATCTCGTGGGCATCACGTGGGGTCGCACCATGCGCGCCGTGGCCCAGGCGCTGACCCCCCAACCGCGTAGCGGCGTGCACATGGTCCAGCTCAAAGGCGGCAGCAGCCTGGCCTCACCGGCGGCGGGGCACTTCGAGACCGTGCGGATGTTCTGCACCGCGTTCAACGCCTACCCCCACACGCTGCCCCTCCCGGCGCTCTTCGACAGCCCCGAGGTCAAACGTCTCGTGGCGCAGGACCGGCACATCGAGTACGTCCTGGACCTGGGCCGCAGCGCCCGGGTGGCGGTGTTCACCGTGGGCTCCGCCGGACGGGACGCACCCCTGCTCGCACGCGACTACCTGACCACCGAGGAGCGGGAAGGGGTCGCGCAGCGCGCGGTGGGTGACCTGTGTTCGCACTTCATTGACGACGCCGGCAACCCCGCCGTGCCCGAGCTCGACGCCCGCACCGTGGCCATCCCCCTGGACTCCCTGCGGCACAAGGAGATCCGGATCTGCGTGGCCGGCGGCGCGGCGAAGACCCCGGTCCTGCGCGCGGCATTGCGGGCCGGGTACGTGTCCCACCTCGTCACCGACGAACGCACCGCCCGCGCCGTCCTGGGCTGAGCCGGCGGCGCGGTTGTGGTGGGACCCGCATGGTTCGGCGCGATCCCGGCCGGGTCGACCTGATTCCGGCGGTGTCGGCCCGAGCCCACCCGTCCCGGCCCCATGGCGCGCAGTTGCTCCGCGCACGGTCACTCCCCGTATGACGCCGCCCGCGCCGGATCACTGCCGCGCGCGCGGCTCCCCCAGGATCTCCCGGGCGATGGCGTCCGCGTCCGCGATGGTCCGGGCACCCAGGTGGGCCGGTGCACCGGCCTCGGCCGCGATCGACACACCCCACTGCACCGAGGACAGTTGCAGACCGATCACGTGGATGCCGGGTTCCACCGCGTCTTTGTCCCCCACGGCGCGGTAGACGAACGAGCCGGCCGCGGCGTCGTCGTCGTGGGCACCCCGCGGACGCTCGCGCGAGACGTCCAGACCCGTGCTCGTCTCGGGGCTCGCGCCGTCGCGCGTCTCCATGAGTTTCGCGCGCACCAGGCCGCGCTCGTGCATGTGCGTGAGCAGCGGGGAGATGTTGCGGTGGACGTCGTTACTCGGGGACATGGCCTCGATCATCCACCGTGAGCGCACGGGTGCCGCCTCGACCCACGGGGACGCGGCCACGAAGTAACCCTCGGAGCGGTCCACGACGAAGCGCGGTTCGGGGCCCAGGAACCGCACGATCCCTGCGCGGGTCAGCGCGGCGAGCTGCTGGATCCGCAGCACGGGCGGTCCGGAGGCCAGCCCCTCCACGAAGGGTTCGAACTCGCGCTGCAGCTCGTGGACCCAGGACGAGTCCGAGATGCCGATCTCCGCAAGGACGCACTTGAGCACGCTGCGCGCGGCATTGAGGGACGCGATCGCCATCTTGACGGGATCGTCCTCACCCTGCAGGGACCCGTGGACGTCCCGGTCCAGGTAGTGCACCACGGCGGCCGCGTACTCGTCGTGGCTCGCGAAGCTCACGTCCTCGAAGGGCCGAGCGAGCCGGGCCTGCTGCAGTTGCCGCCCGGGGACCACCGAGTCCGAGATCAGCGCGTCGCTCTTGCGCGCCCAGTTCACGTCCGTGCGATCCGTGAGGATTTCATCCAGCTGGTCCAGGAACGCCCGGGGGTCCCCCAGGAACGCGTCCGGTGCCGTGCGCGCGAGCACCACGTAGTAGTTCCACACGGCGTCCTTGCGGATCAGGGGTCCGAGTTGCCGGTCGAAGGACAGCTCGCCGGGGCTCGAGGCCGCAACGTGGCGCACCGCGTCCACGGTGAAGAAGCGGGTCTGCAACGACGCCGCGTAGTACCCCCGGAGCCGCGGCTTCGCCCGGTACGGCGTTCCGCGACGCGAGCCCGCCACGATCTTCGGTTCCCGTCCGGAGGGGTGGTACACCAACCGTTCGGGGTTGTCCAGATCGGTCGTGAAGCGACCTCCCCGCCCCTCGGTGAGCTGGGCGAGCGCGTCGCAGAAGTTCAGGCCCATGCCCCGCACGAGCACCGTCTCGCCGTGCGGTAGATCGGGCCACGCGGCGTCCGCGGGCACGGTGGGCGGCCAGTACGTCAGTCCGTGTTCGGCGGCGCCGTCCACGAGTTCCTTCTGGGACGGACGCAGGTGCGCGTCCAGGTGGCCCAGCGCGAGCACGACAGCGTCCGCGGGCAGCACCACACCGCCCGCGAGTTCCACGGAGTAGCGATGACGCCCGTCCGTCCTGACCCACGCGTCCACGGCCTCGGCGCGGTGCACCGCGAGCTCCACGGTGCGCGGCAGGTTCTCCCGCAGGGTCGCGAAGACCCACGCGAGGTAGCGCCCGTACGTGGCGCGCGGCGGGTACCCCTGCGGGGTCAGCCGCGCGAGTTGGTCGCGTTGCTCGTCCGTGAGCGGGCTCACCGGGGTGATCTCCCCGGCGACGACGCCGCGGCGCCACCGTTCGAAGCTCACCCCCCGCAGGGGCTCCAGCGCGGGGACTGCCAATGCGCCGTCGGCGGCGATCACGGTGGGGAAAAGAGAAGGGGTGTTCATGAGGAACAGCTCCGACTGGTCGGTGCGCCACACGTGCCCCGGTCCGGGAGGGAAAGGATCCACCAGGTCCACGTGGACGCGGATCCCGTGGGCCGCGGAGTGCGCCGCGAGCCGTTCCACCACGGACAGACCTCTGGGGCCCGCTCCCACCACCACCACGCGTTGCTGAATCACCACGTCCTTCAGGATAACGAAGGGTGACCCCCGTTCGGGCCGGGCATGAATCCGACGTGGACGTCCGGCCGGTGTCGCGCTCGAGTGCTCGACGGACCGACCAGCACACCACCCGCGGGCGTGCCGAGGGCCTGGCGAACCGCTCCCGATGCGCATGTGCACGCGCTCGTCTGCGACCGTTACCCTTACAGGGGCCCGGCCCCGGAAGGCCCGCCCGACCCCGTCCGCTCCAACGCTGGGAACCTCTCCATGTCCTCTGCCGCTCCGGCCGAACCACGCACGTTCGCCCCCCAGGGCACCACCGGGACCATTGCGGTGCTGCTCGTGGCCGCGTTCGTAGTGATCCTCAACGAGACCGTCCTGAACGTGGCGTTGCCCCACATCATGGGAGACCTGCACGTGGACGCCGCCACGGTGCAGTGGGTGACCACGTCCTTCATGCTCACGATGGCCGTGGTGATCCCCACCACCGGGTTCCTGCTACAACGCTTCAGTACCCGCGCGGTCTTCGCCCTGGCCATGGGCAGTTTCGCGGCCGGGACCCTGCTGGCCGCGCTGTCCCCGAGTTTCGGGGTGCTGATCGCCGCGCGCGTGATTCAGGCCTTCGGCTCGGCGATCATGCTCCCGCTGCTGATGACCACCATCCTCATGCTCGTCCCCCAGCAGCGCCGCGGGGTGGTGATGGGCAACGTGTCCATCGTGATCTCGGTGGCCCCCGCCCTGGGTCCCACGCTATCCGGGTTGATCCTGGCGCACTTCCCGTGGCGCACGGTGTTCTGGTTCGTACTGCCCATCGTCCTGCTGGCCCTGGTGATCGGCCTGCTGCGGTTGCGGGATGTGAGCGAACGCGGGAGCCTCACACTGGACCTGCTGTCCGTGGTGCTGTCCGTGCTGGGCTTCGGTTCCCTGGTCCAGGGCCTGTCCGTGGTGGGGGCCGCCGGTTCCCACGCCGGCGCCGAGTCCGGCTGGCTTTCCACGACCGCCGGCGGTGCCACCGTGCTCGCGCTGGGCGTGGTCCTCGTGGCCCTGTTCGTGTGGCGGCAGATCCGGTTGCAGCGCAAGGACCAACCATTCCTGGACCTGCGCACGTTCCGGCACCGGGACTTCACGGTCTCAGTGGCGGTGCTCGCGCTCGGCATGATGGCGTTGTTCGGCGGTGTGATCGTGTTGCCCCTCTACCTGCAGACGGGCCGCGGGCTGGACACCCTGCAGACCGGCCTGATCCTGCTGCCCGGTGGGCTCATCATGGGTCTGCTGGGACCGCTCGTGGGTCGGTTGTTCGACGCGTTCGGCCCCCGCCCCCTGGCTGTTCCCGGCGCCGCACTGCTGACCCTCGTGATGTTCGGCTTCTCCCGGTTGCAGTCCGACACCCCCGTGTGGTGGATCGTGACCCTGCAGATCTCCATGTCCGTGGGGCTCGCGCTGATCTTCACGCCCGCGTTCACCTCCGGGCTGAACCCGCTGCCGCCGCAGTTGTACTCGCACGGTTCCGCGACGCTGTCCACGTTGCAACAGGTGGCCGGCGGCGCGGGCACGGCGTTGCTCGTGGGCGTCCTGCAGGCCGGCACCGTGATTCATCGGCAGGCCGACGGCACCACCGTGACCGATTCCATCCCCGGCGTCCACGCGGCATTCGTCACCGCCACGGTGATCGCGGCGATCGCCCTCGTGCTCACGTGCTTCATGCGCCGCTCCACCCCCACGGAATTGACCCGCGTGGGGGACGACGCCGCTCGGTAATGTCCGCGCGCGGATGCCGCAGCGCTGTCGTACCCCGCCCACGAACCGCCCGAGAACATCCGAGGCCCGAAAAGGCACGCTGCCAATCGGTCGCGTGCCCTTTCGGGCCAGAAATGCAGCGGGTGGATCACCGCGGGACGGTCACTTGATGCGGGTGACCTTGACACCCCCGCGCGGGGTCCAGGTGTACTGCGTGCGCTCGCCCGTCCTGATGTTCTGGAACCGCTGGTAGGCGCCGGTGGACGTGCGGACCTCCGGGGAGATCGGGTACCCCGCCTTGGTCTCGTACCCCTTGCGGACCCAGACCTGGCCGATGCCCGAGCTCTCGACGATCGGTTGGGCACCCGTGCGAGCGCTCCACAGGATCTTGGTGGTCTTGCCCGAACGCGGGTCCACGAAGCTCTGGTAGTAGCCTCCCGTGGCGGTGCGCTGCTCGTTGGTGAACGGGATGCCCACCGCGCGGGCACCGCCCAGGCCCTCGTGGCGCGAGCCGATGCCCGTCCACGTGCGGACCTCGCGCACCCCGGTGCGGGAGGACCAGTAGAGCTTGGTGGTGCGCCCGTTCTTCACGAAGTGCTGCACGACGCCGCCCACGCCCGTGTCCCGCTCCCCGGTGGTCGGATTGCCGTAGACGCCCGCCCCACCATGGGACTTGTAGTACGTGGCGATCGCCCCGCGCGCGGTGGGCGCCACCGCGCGGGCGGCGCGCACCGCGTCCACCTTGCGGTAACCGTTCACGTTCACGCCGGTGTCCCGCAGGGTCTTGCGGATGGCCTCCACGCCGATGTTCGGGTTGCGCTCCTTCATCAGGGCGATCACCCCGGACACGTGCGGCGCCGCCATGGACGTCCCGCTCAGGTCCCCGTACGAGGGCGCGCCCAAGCTGAACGCCCCCGTGTTGACCGTGGACCAGATCGGCGCGTTGGTGTCCCCGCCCGGGGCTGCGACGTCCACCATGGGCCCCCAGTTGGAGTAGCCGGTGATCCGGTTCTGGGACGACGTCGCGGCGACCACGATCGCGCCGCCACAGTTGGCGGGGGCGGCGAGATTGGCGCTCTTGCCCGCGTTCCCGGCCGCGACCACGAGCGGGACCCCGATCTTGTGCATGCGGTTGACCGCGTTCTGCATGACGGGTGCGCACGTGGGAGCGTCCCACGCCTCGGAGAGGTTCACGACCTTGGCGGGGGTCGTGTTGCGCGGGACCCCGGGGATGGCGATGCCCGCGGACCACATCACACCGTCCGCGATGTCCGAGATGTACCCGCGGCCGTCCGCTCCCAGGACGCGGGCGTGCTGGATCCGGGCGTCCGGGGCCACCGCGGCGATACCCGTGCGGTTGTTGGTGTGGGCCGCGGCGATCCCGGCCACGTGCGAACCGTGCCACCAGTTGGGCCGCCCGGGGCTCCAGTCGCCCTCGTCCTGCGGGTTGCCGTCCCGGCCGTTGCCGTCCCGCGAGTGGTACAGGTCCGAGAGGAAGTCGTACCCGCGCACCGTGCGCTGAGTGAGGTCCGGGTGGTTAATCTGGCCCGTGTCCGCGATCCCGATCACCACGCCGTTACCCGTGCCGTGCGACCACGCGGAGGGCACACCGATGTTGCGGGGACCCCACTGGTAGTTCCAGTAGCGGTCGTTCGGGGCGGACGCCGTGTGCGCCGCGAGCCCGTTGACCACGATCAGGTCCGGTTCCGCCGATTCCACGGCGGGGTCCTTCTCGAGGGTCTCGACCACCGCTTGCTGCTCCGCCTTGTCGAGCATCGTGTCGGATTCCACCACCTGCTCGGCGTTGCCCGTGGTCTTGACGATCTCCGGATCCTCGATCTCGGTGGACGTCCCCACCTCGGTCAGGACCTCTTCCTTCTGCGCCTCGGGGACGTGGTCCTTGAACTTCACGACGATCCGGTCGGTTTCCGCCAGGACCTTGCCCTGGGCGCCCGTTCCTCTTCCGAGGGATTCGACGCCGCCCACGGTCGGGGGTTTCGTCTGGGCCTGTTGTTCCGGGGTGGGTCCCTCCGGGGGTGCGGCCGCCGCGGGTGCGGCCGTGGCCAGCAACAGCGCGGAGACGGACAACGTGAGAAGTGTTCGTGCGGAGCGTCGTGGCATGATTTCCCCCTCGGGAATCAGCTCGCGGAGGCGGGATCAGCACCGGATCGAGGTGGCTGACGCCCGTGGGCGGGAGCACCGGACTGCGAATGCCACGAACTTTACCAATGTAAATATCGCGGGGGTACCCCCGATACGAACGAGGGCCCCACATGACATGCGGGGCCCTCGACATTCCGCGGAGACGGGGGGATTTGAACCCCCGGTCCGGTTTAACCCGGACCCTTCATTAGCAGTGAAGTCCATTCGGCCGCTCTGGCACGTCTCCGTGTCGTTCGTGATGCTCTGTTCCATGAGAACGAGTCCATCCCAAAACAACGGACGCCAGCTTATCGGCACGGTGCGCGAGCGGTCAAAGCGGCGGGCGCGTCGTTCCCACCGGGATGCAGCGGCAGCACACCCCGGCGTGGTAGTCATAGTGCGGGGCGTTGTGCTCCGTCCGCTTCCGCCCGAAAGGTCTTCGTCCCGTGCGATCACTCGTCGTCACCGCGTGGTTCCCCGACGCGGAAACCCCCAGCCGCACCCCCTTCATCGTGGAGCACTGCTGGGCGCTGCAGGAAGCGGGCCACGACGTCGCAGTGGTGCACGTGAACATCGGTCGACGCACGCGCACCACGGAGCACGAGGTCTACCAGCGCATCCCTGTCACCCGCGTGTGGCTCGACGTGACGGATCCGCGCTCCTACACGCACGTGACCCGCGTTCTCTCCGCCGGGCTGCGCGGCGCGGACGTGCTGCACACGATGGCGTTCTCCGCGGTCCTGCTGAGCGCACCGGCCTGGGCCGTGCGACGGCTGCCCTGGATACACACCGAGCACTGGAACGGAGTGGTCAATCCCGCGAGTGTGAATCCGCTGTGGCAGCGGTTGGCGTGGCTGCGGCATGCCTTGCGACTGCCTCACGCGGTCACGGGTGTGACCGCCGAGCTGTGCACCGAGATGGCGCGCTTCTCCCGCCCCGGGGCGACCCACGTGGTGCCGTGCGTCGTGGAGAACCCTCACCCGGCCGCCGAGTTCCCGGCAAGCCCGCCCCTGCGACTGGTGGGCGTGGGGGCACTCATCGATCGCAAACGCCCCGTCCTGGCGTTGGAGACCGTCGCGGAACTGGTGCGCCGCGGAGTGGACGTGCACTACACCCTGGTGGGCAAAGGCCCGCTCATGGAGTCGCTGAAGGAGACCGCCAGCATCCTGGGCATCGAGGACCGGGTCGAGCTGACCGGGGCGGTCCCCCCGGCGGAGATTGCCCAGCGGCTCTCCGACGCGCACATCTTCTTCCTGCCGAGCGCCCAGGAGAACTTCTTCACCGCCGTCGCCGAGGCGATCGCGGCCGGTCGGCCCGCCGCGGTCCCCCTGAGCGGCGGGTTCGACGACTACTGTACCCCCGAGAACTCGGTGCTCACCCGCAGCTGGGACGTCCCCGTGCTCGCGGACGCGATCGAGACCGCGCGGGACCGCTTCCGTGAGGCCGATCCGGCCGCCATCGCCGCCACCGTGCGCTCCCGGTTCTCCCGCGCGGAGATCGGTGCGCAGTTCTCCCGCCTCTACCGTGCCGTGACGCGGGATGCGTCCGGTCGACACGCGAGTCGATAAACTCCAGGATGTGACATCCTCCCCCACCTCAGGCTCCCCCTCTCGGCGGTGGCGGGGAATCCTCTTCCCCCCACCGAATCACGAGAACCGGGACAACCCCATCGGTTCGTCGTTCGCGTTAACCGTGATCGCCGTGTTCGTGCAGGGACTCTCCCGTTTCGGATACAGCCTGCTGGTGGGCAACATCCTGGGCAGTGAGATCCTGGGGCGCGTCAATCTGGCCATCTCCCTGGCCCTGTTCCTGGTCCTGCTGTGGCCGCAGGCCTCGGGCAACGCGGCGGCCAAGTTCATCGCCATGGCGCGCGGTCAGCAACACCGCGAGGAGCAGTTGTCCGTGGCGGTCTACACGTCACGCACCGCGGCCCTGGCCTCGGCGGTGCTGGCCGTGGTGGCGGTTGTGGTGGCCACGTTCTTCCTGCACCTGCCCTCGAGCTACGCCCTGTCGGCGGGGTTACTGGTGATCGCGCTGTCCGCCTACAACTTCGTACGCGGTGTGCGCACCGGCAACAACCAGTTCGTGACCACGGCCGTGTGGGACTGCATCAGCTCGGGGATCACCCTGACCCTCCTGCTCGTGGTGCTGCTGGGTGGTTTCACACCGTTGCTGCTGGTACCGCTGAGCCTGGGTTACCTGATCTACGCGATCCCGGGCTGGCCGCACCGTTCCGGCGGCCCGCTGCCCGCGTCCCTCAAACGGCAGATCAACTCGTTCACGGCGTGGGCGTCCATCAACATCCTCACCGCTTCGGGTCTGCTGCAGCTGTCCATGATGCTCGGCAAGCACTACGACACCCCCGCCGCGGTGGGTCAGTACTCCGCCGCGGTGAGCATCGCGACGCCGGCCAGCATGCTCTCCTCCTCCATGCTCGTGGCCCTCGCGCCGGCCGTGGCCCGCATGTTCACCGCCGGGGACATGGCCGGCATGAAACAGCAGCTCGATTCCATCCTGCGGGTCATGGTGCTCATGTTCCTGCCCGTGTTCGGCGTGGGCATCCTCTGGGCGCCGTACGTGATCCACGTGCTCTACAACGCCCGCGCCGAGGAGTTCACCGGGGCCGTCCCCCTGCTCATCGTCCTGTTCTTCGCGGTCTCCGCCACGAGCTTCAACGCCTCCAACTCGCGGCTCAACGGCGGGGAGAGCTGGGGGGTCCGCGCGCTCGCGGCGTGCAACGCGCTCGGGCTGGTCCTGGGCGTCGCCACCGTCCTGTGGTGGGGTCCGCGGCTCGGTGTCATGGCCGCGGCCATGGGGTACCTGATCGGCTGCCTCATCAGTGCGGTGGGGCCGCTGATCATTGTGTGGGTCCACGACCGCATGAAATGGTCCGGTCTCATGTTCCGGGTGGTGCTGGGGTACGTGCTGATCCTGTCCGGGCTGTGGCTCGTGTTCACGCACCAGGGCGTGCTCGTGACCGTCCTGGCGACCGTGGGTTTCCTGGCGCTGTGGTGTGCGATCTCATGGCGTGATCTCGCACCGCATGTGGCCATGGTCATGCGCAGGTTCCGTCGCGGCTGACCCATCACGACGGCGGTCGGTTCAGTTCCGCGACCCCGCGGCGAGCGCCCAGCGGTAACGCAGCATCTGGACGGCGCTCGCGGCGACCACCCGTAGGGGTGCCTGCCGGCCCAGCACCCGGGTCCAGCGCTCGGTGAGCAGCGCCCCCGGCGTGGTGTAACGACGTCGCTCGGCCAGGGCCGCGAGCAACTCCCGCTCCCCCGCGCCCGGGGACAACAACCGCGCAACCCGCAGGTCCGCGCGCGAGAGCTGGTCCGTCACGTGCGGCGCGTACTGCGTCAGTTCGCCGAACACGGCGTTCGCCGACCGCGCGTAGTTGGCGTCCCAGGTCCCCGAGCGCACGGCGTGTTCCAGAGCGGGGAAGAAGTTCACGCGGATGTACTTGAGGATGTAGGACCGCTTCAGCTCGTCCGGGACCCCTGCGAACCAGGGTTCGCGACCGAGATCCAGGGCTGCTGCCACGGTTTCTCGGATCGGGAGGAGCTGGCGCGAGACTCGGTCCGTACCATCCGCATGCATCAGCACCCCGGGGAGACCGGGCGCGATATCGATCCGGTGTGCCCCCGCATAAAGGGCCATGACGAAGGACTGGTCCTCACCCGTTCTCGCAGACTCGTCAAAGCGAGCCCCCGTACGCCTGACCGCGGACATACGGATCAGTCCGAATGCCGTGCTGCGGTACCCCAGGCGGTCCTTCACGGGATCCAGATCCGAACGGCGCAACGGCCTGACGATGGGGGTGATGTCCACCCTCGGGTTCTCGTGGTGCTGGAAGGGCATGACCAGGTCGCTACCGCGCCGCTCGGCGATCCTGAGCCACCGGGTCACCGCGCCGGGATCGAGGGTGTCGTCGCTGTCCAGGAAACTGATGTAGCGCGCGCTGGTCCGTCGCAGCGCCTCGTTGCGCGGCACGGCCGCGGTACTCCCCCGGTCCTCGGACTCGATGACGTCCACCACGGCGCGTTGCTCGACGCTCAACATGGAATGCACTTGCTCGGCGGTGAGGTGATGCGCGACCGCCGTCACCCGGCACTGACCGGGGGCCGCACCGGGGGCCGCACGCAATGCCGAGGACACGGCCCGCTGCAAAGGCCGCGAGGTGGAGTGGACCGGGATCACGATGTCCACGAGCGGCGGTTGCGGGTGTTCGACCATGTCGCAAGGATAATTTACACACGTTTCCCGTCGCCTGGGTGTCCCCTTAAGAGTGCCCGATCCATCCCACGGCCGCCCGATTCACCCCTGGGCGGCGAGTACGAACGGCAGCACCGCGTCCGCCCCGGCGTGGCGCAACTGCCGGGCCGCGACCGTGAGGCTCCACCGGCTGTCCACGAGGTCGTCCACGAGCAGCACGCTCGCCCGCGGCGCCCGCGCCAACTGTTCCGCGAGGGGCTCCGGGACCAGGAACCGGTCCCACACCTCGGCGAGCCGGTAGGCGCTGTTGCCGCCGTGGGAGTCGCGGGGGACGTCCGGATTCAGTTCGAGCGAGCCCCAGAACGGCAGGTGCCCCGCGGAGGCCAGCCCGCGGGCCAGCGAGTCCACGAGCTGTGGGTGGGACAGCGACGGCATGGCCACGACCGCGGTGGGCCGTTCCTGCCAGTCCCACTGCGCCAGGACGGTGATGCTCGCGCGTCCCAGGTCCGCCGTGACCACCGAATCCACGGGATCGCCGTGCTCGTCCGAGCGGAAGATCTCCCGCAACCGCTGCCCCCATCCGAGATCGGTGAGCCGGGCCAGGGCGCGGCCGCGTTCGGCGCGTTCCGTTTCCGGGATCTTCCCCTTGGCCTGCAACCCCAATCGATCCATGCCGGTGGGCCACTGCGCGCGGGGTTCCACGGGGACACCGGCCCGGTGCAGGGCGGCGTCCGCGGCGGCGGAGGCGTCGGAATGCACGGTGGTGGGGTACCACGGCCCGGCGCACACGTCGCACCGACCGCACGGCTCCGCGGTGGCGTCGTCGAGCTGGCGGGTGAGGAAGCGCATGCGGCACTCGCTCGTGAACTGGTAATCCATCATGGCCTGCTGTTCCGCGATCCTGGCCTTGCGCACCCGCTCGTAACGCGGGGCGTCGTAGGTCCAGGGCAGGCCCGTGCTCTGCCAGCCGCCGGAGACCCGTTCCACCGCGCCGTCCACCGCGAGCACCTTGAGCAACAGCTCGAGCGGGGTGCGTTTGATGTTGACCCGCGGCTCGAGAGCCGCCACCGACAACGGGCCGCCGTTCTCCGCGAGCGCGGTGAGCACCGCGGTGGCCTTCTCCTCGGTGGGCATGGACGCGGTGGCGAAGTACTCCCAGATCTCCCGGTCCTCGCCGCCCGGTAGCAGCAGGACGTCCGCGGTGTCGGTCGCGCGCCCCGCGCGCCCCACCTGCTGGTAGTACGCCACCGGGGACGACGGCGCTCCCAGGTGCACCACGAAACCCAGGTCCGGTTTGTCGAAGCCCATGCCCAGCGCGGACGTGGCCACAAGGGCCTTGACCCGGTTCTCCTTCAGGGCGACCTCGAGTTCCTCGCGTTCCGCCGCGTCCGTGCGACCGGTGTAGGCCGCCACGGGATGGCCCGCCTCCGTCAGCGCTCGGGCAGTGTCCTCCGCCGCCCCGATGGTCAACGCGTAGATGATCCCGCTGCCTGGAAGCTGGTCCAGGTGTTCGAGCAACCAGGCGAGCCGTGTGGCGGTGGAGGGCAGTCGCAGCACGCCGAGCCGCAGGGACGCGCGGGACAGCGGACCGCGCAGGGTGAACACCTCGCCGCGGTACCCGGAGCCCACCCCGAGCTGCTCCCGGACGTCCTCGATCACGCGTTCGTTGGCGGTGGCCGTGGTGGCCAGTACGGCCACCGAGTCCGAGAGGTCCGCGAGCAGGTCCTTGATTCGCCGGTAGTCCGGGCGAAAGTCGTGACCCCAGTCCGAGATGCAGTGGGCCTCGTCCACGACGAGAAGTCCGAGCCGGGAGACGAGCTGTGGGAGTTGCTCGTCCCGGAAACGGGGATTGTTGAGGCGTTCCGGGGACACCAACAGGACGTCGATCTCACCGCGATCCAGTGCCGCGGAGATCTCCGCCCACTCGGTGGGGTTGGCGGACGAGATGGCCGCGGCGCGGACACCCGCGCGCTGGGCCGCCGCGACCTGGTCCCGCATGAGTGCGAGCAGCGGGGAGATGATCAGCGTGGGGCCGTAGCCCTGGGCCCGCATCAACAGCGCGGACAGGAAGTACACCGCCGATTTCCCCCACCCGGTGCGCTGCACCACGAGTGCGCGCCGATGCTCCTGGACGAGTGCGGAGATGGCCTCGAACTGACCGGGGTGGAAATCGGCGTGCGGGTTCCCCGTGAGCTCACGGAGGTGGTGCAGGGCTCGGTCCCGGAGGGGTGCGGTGTTCGCGGGCGCGGTCATGACTCGAGTGTCCCAGCAGGTTCGGACACGCAGAAGCGACCGGAGCGCCCACCACGGCGCGAGGTGCGGCCCTCTGCATCAGGCCCCATGACGCGCCGGGTCGGGCGTACGACCCCTTAACGCGTTGCGTCCGCTGCGCCAGGACTCATTCCCCCGAAGGAGTCCATGCGGCGCAGCGGACGCATATGCCGGAGAACCGGCGCGGATCAGGTCCGCTCGAAGCACATGCCCCCCGGCATGAACCTCGTACCGTCGCGTCACGGGTGACCCGAACACACCACGCCCCCCAGCGTGGAACGCGTACGAATCCGTCATCGACGTGCGGCCCGTATTCCCCCCGGTCATGACCGCATATCACTGAATGTCCCGTGTTGCGACATGAATATGCTGACACGTCCGCACCAGGATTTCCAGCGGTCACCGCGTCACGCAAGACCCATCGCAGTTTTGTGGACAAATCAACTCAAGCGCATGTTCTCCCACGTGGGAGGCCGATTCCCCGCTTCCATTGCGCGCAATCGACCGGACGACGGCGCTGATTCGTAGCGCAAAATGGGGACAGCTCGGACGCCCCAAATGCCCGTCATGGGGACCCGTGTCAGTGGTCGTCGTCCTTCTCGACCCGCTCGGCGTTCCGCTGACCCTGCGTCAACCGCTCGATGTCCGCGTGGCTGTCGAAGTTCGACCCGAGAGCACCGGCGATCGTGCCGAGCGAGGCAGAGAGCCACGCGATGTCCACGTAGTTGCTCAGCGAGGGAGAGACTCCGATCACGGATTGCATGTATCCGACTTCGATCACCACCAGAGCGGCCACGAGGATCCCCGCCATGAGCACGGTGTAGAACGTGAGAACCGTCACGAGCAGCGTGGCGATCGTGGAGGCGTTGTACATCGCGGCCTCCACGCGGCTGCCGAGCCGCCGGGGCGGGTCCCACAGGCGGTTGCTGAACATCAGCCACCCCACCATGGCCCCAACCGCCAGGAGCGAGATCAGGGCGAGCCGCCACGAGGGCAACGCCAGGGACATCTGCCAGATGGAGGAGTAGAACACGCCGAACGCGCCGGTGGCCGAGGCGGCCGCCCACATGCGCTTGAGCTTGGTGACGTCCTGGAACGGCTGGTTGGTGCGCACCATGCCCAGGACCAGGCGGATGCGACCTGGCCACCACCACGGCGACGCAATGAACACGGAACGCCCGGTGTCCACGTCCTGCTCGTGGACCACTCCGAAGCGCACACGCCGGTCCTGGACGTCCCGGAGGTCCTGATGGGCCAGGGTGTCCAGGGAGTCGAAGATGGCGCGTTCCAGTTTGGTCGTGAGCCCCCGCCAGCCCAGCGCGGGCAGCGAGATGATCACGAGCCCGTCCTCGAAGTGCAGCTCCGCCATCTTGGGCAGCTTGCCCGCCCGCCGGGGGATCTCCGTGATCACGACCTGGAAATCGGCCTCACCCTCGCGGGACCACGCGCGCACGGCGTCCACGTCCAGGCTGTTGTCGGGGCGCAGGGGGATGGTCCTGTCCCGGCGCACGAGCTGGTAGTCCCCGAAGCTGTCCCCGCCGTGGCGGTGCTGCAATCGACTGAAGATCGCGGAGCACAGCCCGGGATCGGTGAAGACGTCTACGCGATAGGCCGGGTCCATGCGCCCCATGATCCCAGTCCGCCGGCTCGCCCCACAATCGACAGTGGGCTTACCGTTGCGTGACGCCCCCGTCCGCGCGGATCCCGGGCACACTGGTGCCATGGACATGACCGTGACCCGCACCGGCCCCGCTCGCCCGGCGGACGTGTGGCAGCACTACGAGCGCCTCGATCTGTGGACCGTGTGGGCTCCCCACCTCACGAACGTCCGCGCCGATTCCACCACCCTGGCCCCCGGCACCTCGGGCGTGGTCACGGCCCTGGGCGTGGTGCCCGCGGCGTTCCGTGTGATGAGCGTCCGCGCCAACCTGCATTCGTGGTCCTGGCGCGTGCGCGTGGGTCCCGTGACGCTGGAGCTCACGCACGATGTCGCTCCCACCCCGAGCGGCGGTTCCCGCGCGGACGTCAGGATCCAGGGCCCCGCCCCCGTCCTGCTGGCCTACCGCCCGCTCATGGGCTGGGCGCTCGCGCGCCTCGTACGGGTCGGCCCGGCGCACTGAGCGCGACTCTGCCAGAGTCGCTGCACGCGGGCAGGTCCGGGGCGCCGAAGGCCGCTCGCCCCGGGCCCCGAATGCGAGCGGACACGGAAATGCCCCGCGCGATCGTGATCGCCACGGGGCACATGGTCTCCGGTTCCGGGAGGTGGTGCGCCCTGTGGGGCTCGAACCCACGACCCATGGATTAAAAGTCCACTGCTCTACCAACTGAGCTAAAGGCGCGTGCCCAGCCGCGAGTTCCCGCCACCGAGCACGGCTACTCTACCGCAGCGCGGGCGCATTTCCAGTTCGGGAAGCGGCCTCCCGCGCGGCACCGACGGCAACCACGGGCGGGCCCAGCGGGCCGCACCGCGCGGCGCGACGAGCCATCGCGCCGTGGGCGAGCGCGCGGCGTCGTCGTCGACCGGGCCCGTCCGCAATATGGGACCCTGGGAGGAGACGACACCCGGGGCGTGCGCAGCCCGCCGCGGGGTTCCCGCCGAGCCTTCGAGGAATGACCCATGAGCACCGTCGCGATGTCCAAGCTGGGCCCCTCCCCCGTCACCGAGTACCTGCGCCGCGTGGTGGAGGACCTGCGCCCGCTGACGGACGGCACGGTGAACAATTCCGTCCCGGAGCTCGCGGCCGCGGACGAGAACATCGTGGGGATCGCCGTGGCCACCGTGGACGGCGCGCTCTACCAGGCCGGGGACACCAAGCTCGAATTCTGCATCCAGTCCATCTCCAAGGCCTTCACGTATGCCCAGGCGCTCACGGACCGCGGCCCTGAGGGTGTGTTCGAGAAGATCGACGTGGAACCGAGCGGTGACGCCTTCAACGAGATCTCACTGCAGCCGGAGACGGGACGCCCCGCGAACCCCATGATCAACGCGGGCGCGATCGCGGCGACGTCCCTCGTGCGCAACACGTCCCACGGCACGCGCATGGAACGGATCCTGCGGTTGCATTCCCGATGCGCGGGCCGGCAGCTGCGGATCAACAAGAACATCCAGTCGCAGGAGCACAAGGCCGGGGACCGCAACCGCGCGCTGGGCTGGCTGCTCGCGTCCCGGGGGATCATCGAGGGGGATCCCACCGGCGCGCTCGAGGACTACTTCGGCCAGTGCTCGATCATGCTCAACTGCGTGGACCTGGCCCGCATGGGTGCCACGCTCGCGGCCGGCGGGCGCAACCCCGTGACCGGCGAGCGCGTCCTGGACCCCGAGGTCGTCTCGGACGTGCTGTCCGTGATGAGCACGTGCGGGATGTACGACGACGCCGGGCGCTGGGCCATCCGCGTGGGCCTGCCCGCCAAGTCCGGGGTCAGCGGTGGCGTGGTGGCCGTGCTCCCGGGGCAGCTCGCGGTCGCGGTGTTCTCCCCGCCCCTGGACCGCCACGGCAACTCCGTGCGCGGCGTGGCCGCATGCGAACGGCTCACCAAGGACCTGGACCTGCACTTCGCCCGCACGGAACGCAACGGGCACTCCACGGTGCGCTCCGAGTACGCCCTGGCGGAAGCGCCGTCGTTGGTGCGGCGCAACGAGGCCGCCACCGAGGTGCTCGACGCCCACGGCGAGGACGCTCGGATCATCGAGCTGCAGGGCGATCTGCGCTTCGCCGGGGCCGAGACCGCGGTGCGCACGGTGCGCGACGCCGCCCGCAGGTCCAGTTACGTGCTCGTGGACATCCGGCAGGTGGACGATATGGCCCGCTTCGTCCTGCCCATGCTCAGCCGCACCGCCGAACAGATCGAGAAGACGGGCCACCACATGGTGCTCGTCGCGGAGAAGAGCGGTGAGAACACGCGGAACCTCGAACACCCGCTCACGGTCTTCGCCACGCGCGCCGAGGCCCTCACGTGGGCCGAGGACCAGATCCTGGAGCGCTTCGGCGGCCCCGGGTGCACCCCGGACAAGGTGCACTCCACCCGTTCCGAACTGCTGAGCACGCTCGGCGAGGAGGACGTGGAGCGCATCCGCTCACGCACCGAGTCCGTGGACTGGAAGGCCGGGACCACGGTGTTGCGCACGGGCCAGAAGTTCAATGGCGTGTACATGGTCACGTCCGGCAACGTGGAGGTCTCCCGGCGCTCACCGCAGGGTGACCGCGTGGAACTGGAGGTGATCGGCCCGGGGATGAGCTTCGGTGAGATCGCCCTGGGTACCAATATGCGCCATCTGGTGAGCTTCACCGCGCTCACGGACGTCTCCGCGCGCAGGCTCTCCCCGGAGGCGATCCAGGAGATCGAGGAGGAGGACCCCCGGCTGGCCCTGCGGTGGTGGCGCGCGGTGTCCCAGCAGGCCCTGCTGCGCATCGAGGAACGCTGGCGTCAGCAGGCCGGGGAGACGCACACGGTCGACTGATCCGCCGAGCCCCGTGAAAGGTGCGCGGCGTACACTCGGGCGCATGTCCGAACACCGCACGCATCATTCGCCCGTGAAGTTCTCCCCCGAGAAGTTCGACGCCCACGAGGGCGGCACGGACCCCGCCCGAGTATCGGAGGCGGCCCACCTGGCCGCGCAGGCGCTCGTGTCGCGGGGCCGGGAATCCGCGGATCCGGTGGTCCACGATCGCCTCGTTCGGCTCACGGACGAGCAGGGTCTCGAGGGGATCGCGGAGATGTGGGCGCAGGCCCCCGCGGTGTCCCTCCCGGGTGCGCTGTGGCGGCTCTACGCGCTGCGCGCCGCCGCCCGCAAGGACCCCTACCGCATGGGCCGCTGGTTCGCCGCGGGCAAGCAGACCGCGCAGGTGTCCAACGTGGTCGCGGGCGTCGCGGACCCGCCCGGCGCGGAGGAGATCTGCGAGGTCGCGGACGCCATCCTCTCCGGCGCGTTCGACGGCGAGTTCGACGTCGCTCTCGAACGCTCCGCCGCGTTCTGCCGCGTGATCGCCACGGGCCAGGAACGCACGCTGGACATCTCGAGCCTCGGCGTGCGCGATCCGTGGCGCCGCATCCCCCGCCTGATCCGCACCGCGGAGGAACTCGAGTCCGCGGCCGCCGCGTGGCGCAGGGGTGCGCTCGAGTAAGGGACTGCCCCCGCGGGGCGTCCTCGTCCGGACGGACCGCTTTGCGGCGCCCCCGGGGTCGGGGATTATTATGGAGGCAGGTGTCGGGCCGTGGCAGCCCCGGGCTCCATCATTTAGCCGCTACGAGCGGCCTTCCGCCGAGAGGCGCTCCCGGTCCGGCACCGCCCCCTCAACAAGATCCACATGTCCCCCTGGTTAACTTTCGTTCGGTACAGTGACGGCCGAAAAGTGAACGGTTCGACGGGAGGACGAACGGATGGCCTTTCGGATCTTCCCGGAGGACGAGCGGGTGACCGAGCTCCTGGTCCAGATGTCCCAGTGCGTGGGCACCGCGGTGGATCAGCTCGCCGAACACATCGGGCAGATCGACAAGACCTGGCAGCGCCCCATCACGGACCTCCTGGACACCGAGGACCGCTGCACCAACCTTTACTTCTCCCTGATGACCACCACGCGCTCCTCGTACGTGGTGCCCATCCCGCGCCAGGACGTCTACATCCTGGGGCAGTGGCTGTTGCGAGCCGTCCAGTGCCTCGTGGCGAGTGCCGAGACCCACCAGCTGTACAAGCTGGAGCGGCCCACCTCGCACGCGACCGAGCAGCTCGCGGTGATCCAGCACATGTCGCTCATGACCACCAAGGCCATGGGCCGGCTGACCAGCTTGAACGAGCTGGACGACTACTGGTTCGAGATGATCCGTCTCACGCGCCAGGCCGAACGGACCCACCGGGTGTACCGCGCGAGCTTGCTGGAGCAGTTCAAGACGGCCCAGGCCATCCGCCGCATGGACGCCGCCCGCCAGCTCTTCGATGCCGCACGCGCCCTGGGCCAGGTCTCCGCAGAGGTGGGCCGGATCCTCGTGGCAGAGTCCTAACGCGCCGTGACAGAGTTACTGGCCGGCGTAGGCATCCTCCTGACCCTGGTCTTAACGGTCGTCAACGGTTTCCACGACGCCTCCAACGCCGTGGCCCTGCCCGTACGGTTCAACGCCCTGACACCCCGTGTGGCCCTGTGGACCGGAGCGGTGTTCAACCTCATGGGCGCCCTCCTGGTGGGGCTGGTCCTGGACCGGCTGATCTCGTTCGAGATCCCCATCCCCCTCAACGACGCGGGCGTGGTGGCCCTGTTGTGCGCCCTACTCACGGCCATCGGGTGGGACCTCCTCACGTGGTGGTGGCGCATGCCCACGTCCTCCACCGCCGCGATCGGCGGCGCCGTGGTGGGTGCTCTGCTCGGAGCACGCGCCGTGGGGCTCTACGACGAACACCTGGCCATGGGCTCCTACTTCTCCTGGAACGTGCTGCTCCCCCTGCTGATCTCCCCCGTGATCGCGTTCGGGCTCGCGTTCCTGCTGGTCGTGCCCATCGTGTACCTGGTACGCCACGAGACCCCGGGACGCGTGAACTTCCGCGCCGGGGTCGTGCAGGCCACGGGTGCCGCGGCCATCCACTTCGGACACGGGATCCAGCACGCCCGGCGCACGTTGTGGATCCTGTTGGTCCTCCTACTGATCGTGAACCCCAACCTCTCCCGGGACAGCATCCCCGTGTGGCTCACGGTGCTCGTGGGGGCGTGTCTCGCGTTCGGTACCCTGCTGGGCGGCTGGCGGATCTCCTACACCCTCTCCGCACGCATCGTGACGCTGGATCCCCTGCGCGGAGCGGCGGCGCAAACGGTGTCCGGCGCCCTGCTGTTCGTGGGGGGGTTCCTCTCCCCCATTCCGCTCTCTACGTCCCAAACCACCACCGCGGCGATCCTGGGCGCGGGTTCCGCCCAGAAGTTCCGTACCGTGTATCACGCCACCGTGCTGCGGGTCATCGCCTCGTGGGTCGCCACGGTCCCCGTGTGCGGCGTGGTCTCCGCCATCCTGTTCCTGGCGGCCTCCCCGCTGATCCAGGTCCCCGCGGCCTGATCCGTACCCGCGGTTCGCTCGGGGCACGCGTCACGATCGGGGCACGCGGAGGCTGACGACGTCGCACGGTGCGGGTCGCTGCGCGCTCCCGGTGCGTGCGTCGTCGTACCCCCGGGTCCGGCCGGAGCGCCGTCGTACCCCCCGGGCGTGCACAGCGAACGGTGCCCTCCGAGACGGAGGGCACCGTTCGCGTGCGCGAGGACGCGGATCAGCCGAAGCGGCCGGACACGTAGTCCTCGGTGTCCTTCTTCTGCGGGTTGTTGAAGATGTCCGTGGTGGGCGCGTACTCGATCAGACGGCCGGGCTTGCCCGTGCCCTCGATGTTGAAGAACGCGGTCTTGTCCGACACACGGGACGCCTGCTGCATGTTGTGGGTCACGATCACCACGGTGTAATCGGTCTTGATCTCGTTGATCAGGTCCTCAATCGCGAGCGTGGAGATGGGGTCCAGCGCGGAGCACGGCTCGTCCATGAGGATCACGTCCGGCTTGACCGCGATTGCGCGGGCGATGCACAGCCGCTGCTGTTGACCACCGGAAAGACCGGAACCGGGCTTGTCCAAACGGTCCTTGACCTCGTTCCAGAGGTTCGCGCCGCGCAGCGAGCTCTCCACGAGCTCGTCCGCGTCCTTGCTCGAGATGCGCTTGTTGTTGAGCTTCACGCCCGCGAGCACGTTGTCGCGGATGGACATCGTGGGGAACGGGTTGGGGCGCTGGAACACCATGCCCACCATGGAGCGCACAGTCACGGGGTCCACGCCCTTGCCGTAGAGATCGTCCCCGTCCAGCAGCACCTTGCCCTGGGCGTAAGCACCCGGGATCACCTCGTGCATGCGGTTGAGGGTGCGCAGGAACGTGGACTTGCCGCAACCGGAGGGACCGATGAACGCTGTGACCGAGCGGGGTTCGATGTTCATGCTGACGTCCTGGACCGCCAGGAAATCGCCGTAGTAGACGTTGAGGTTTTCGACGTCGATTCGTTTCGACATGGGTGTGTTTCCTTAGATCGAATGGTCGGCCAGCACTCAGCGGCCGGCGGTCTTGGG
Organism: Kocuria sp. PD6; assembly: GCF_031844145.1. NCBI lineage: Bacteria > Bacillati > Actinomycetota > Actinomycetes > Micrococcales > Micrococcaceae > Kocuria > Kocuria sp. PD6. Next base: position 50,739 of record NZ_JAUZUS010000010.1, on the reverse strand, counting down.
AGCGAAGGCCCTGGCGATCAAGCGTGCCACGAGGTTGAGCAGCATCACGATCACGATCAGGATCAGCGCCGCGGCCCAGGCCCGCTGCAGGGACGGATCGGGGTTCGTGGGCGAGGTGGGTGTCATGATCTGGTAGTAGATGAACGTGGGCAGCGTGGTCATCCAGCCGGAGAACGAGTTCCAGTTGATGGCCGTGGCGAAGCCCGCGGTCACGAGCAGCGGCGCCGTCTCACCGATCACACGGGCGATCGCGAGGGTCACACCCGAGGCGATACCCGAGATGGCCGTGGGGATGACCACCTTGAGGATGGTCCGCCACTTGCGCACACCCAGCGCGTAGGACGCCTCGCGCAGTTCGTTGGGCACGATCCGCAGCATCTCCTCGGTGTTCTTGACCACCGTGGGGATCATCAGCACGGTCAGCGCGACCGCCGCCACGAACCCGGTACGGGTCGAGGGGCCGAAGATCATGCCGAACAGAGCGGCCGCGAACAGACCAGCCACGATGGACGGGATACCGGTCATGACGTCCACGAAGAACGTGATGGCCTTGCCGAGCCAGCCGCCCCGGGAGTACTCCACGAGGTAGATCGCGGTGAGCAACCCCACGGGCACGGACATGAGCGTGGCCCAGAACGTGATGGACACCGTACCGATGATCGCGTGGTAGGCGCCGCCCATCACCTGACTGGGCGCATCGGCCTGGTTGTCGTGGAAGCCCGTGACCCCGTTCATGGAGGTGAACAACATGTTGGAGGTCAGACCGGGGATGCCATTGGCGAGCACCGTCCAGATCACGGAGATCAGCGGGATCACCGCGAGGATGAAGGCGGCATAGACCAGGAAGGTCATGAGCGAATCGGCCCCGGCGCGGGAACCCTCGATCATGCCCACGGCCAGCGGGCCGACCACCAGGAAGATCACGGTGGCGAACAGGGCCCACAGCGCGATACTGAACCCCACCAGAGCGGCAAGCGCGGCCCCCGCCACGATCGCGGCCACGCCGATGACGGGGACGAGCCACTTGGGGCGCTGACCGCGGGTGAGCCTTGACTGGCGGACGGGTGAGGTTCCGGGTTGGGTGGACGTGGTCATCAGTTGGCCCCCGAGAATTCCTTGTAGCGAGCGATGATGGCGCGGGCGATCATGTTGACCACGAGGGTGATCAGGAACAGCACGAGACCGGCCGCGATCAGTTCGGACAACCGCAGGCCGTAGGCCTCGGGGAAGTTCAGCGCGATCTCCGCGGCGATCGTCTGGTTACCGGACTTGATCAGGGACGCGATCATGGGCCCGGAGGACAGCACCAGGGCCACCGCCATGGTCTCGCCGAGGGCGCGGCCCAGGGCCAGCATGATCGAGGAGATGATCCCGGGGCGCGCGAACGGCAGCACAGCCATCCGGATCATCTCCCACCGCGTGGCCCCCAGTGCCAGCGCGGCCTCCTCGTGGAGCTTGGGCGTCTGCGTGAAGATCTCGCGGGACATGGACGTGATGATCGGCAGGATCATGATGGCCAGCACGATGCCTGCGGTGAGCATGGTCTTACCCGTCTGGGACGCGGGCCCGTCGAAGATGGAGATGAAGCCCAGGTGCTCGGTGAGCCAGTTGTACAACGGTACGAGCGCCGGCGCGAGCACCGTGGCACCCCACGCGCCGTAGATCACGGAGGGAATGGCCGCGAGCAGGTCGATCACGTAGCCCACCGGCTTGGAGATCTTGGCCGGTGCGTAGTGGGAGATGTAGAGCGCCACCAGGATGCCCACGGGTGTGGCGATCAGCAGGGCGATCACCGCGGCGATGAGCGTGCCCACGATGAGCGGCCAAATGTAGTGGAAGAAGCCCTGCCCACCGGTGATCTCCTCGGCGGGGGCGGCGAACGTGGGCAGCGCCTGCAGCAACAGGAATAGCGCGACGGCCGCGAGCACCGCGAAGATCAGGATGCCGGCGGCCAGGCTGAGTCCGGAGAAGACGGAGTCACCGGCACGTCCGGCCGAGGACTGCCGGGTCCCCGGTTTCCGGGCGCTGATGGTGGTGGACATAAACCAGTCCCTTCGATCAAGGTGTGGAACGAGCTGAGCGGTGAATTCGGACAGCGTAGGACGTGGCGGTCCGAGATGGCCGCGTGCGTGGCCGCGGCGCCGACGCGCGATGACACGCCGGCGCCGCACTCACACGTCGTCGGGGCGGATCAGCCCTTCGCGGTGATGGAGTCCACGGCCGCCTTGGCCTGGTCGCGCAGGGTCTGGCTCAGCGGGGCGGAACCGGCAGAGTCCGCAGCGGCCTTCTGCCCGTCCTCGGAGATCACGTAGTTCTCGAAGGCCTTGACCAGGTCCGCGGTCTCCTGGGAGTCGTACTGGGAGCACACGATGTGGTAGGAGATCAGCACGAGCGGGTACGCACCGGATTCCTTGGTGTCGCGCCCGATGTTGATCGCGAGGTCGTGCTCGCCGCGGCCCTCGGCCTGGTCGGAGACCTCGACGGCCTTGGCGGCGGCCTCGGGCGAGTGGGTCACGTACTGGTCGCCCACCTTGATCGCGGCGGTGCCGAGATCGCCCACGGCGGAGGAGTCCGCGTAGGTCACGGCGCCCTCGGTGCCGGAGGTCGTGGAGACCACGCCGGAGGTGCCCTTGTTGTTCTCCGCCGCGTACTCGGAGGGCCATGCCTGTGCCGGGTCCTTGGTCCACTCCTGCGGAGCGGCCTTGTGCAGGTAGTCGGTGAAGTTCTCGGTGGTCCCGGAGTCATCGCTGCGGTGCACCACCGTGATCGGGGTGTCCGGAAGTTCGGCGTCCGGGTTCTGCTGCTTGATCTGCTCCGCGTTCCAGCGCTTGATCTCACCCTTGAAGATCTTGGCGATGGTGGGGGCATCCAGGTTCAGGGACTCGATACCGGGCAGGTTGAACGCCACGGAGATCGGGGAGATGTAGACCGGGAGGTCCATGGCGCCGTCGGGGCCGCACTGCTGCTTGGCCTGCTCGACCTCGTCGTCGGAGAGGTAGGCGTCCGAGCCGGCGAAGTTCGCGCCGCCCGCCAGGAAAGCCTTGCGCCCGGCGCCGGAGCCGTCCGGGGAGTACTGCACGGTGGAGCCGCTGTTAGCGGACTGGAAGCCGTTCTGCCACGCGGTCATGGCGGCCTGCTGGGAGGACGCCCCGATGCCGGTCAGCGTTCCGGACACGCCGCTGCTCTCGCCCGAGCCCCCGCCGCTGTTGGTGTTGCCGGTGGCGTTGTCGGAACCGCAAGCGGTCAGAGCGAGGGCACCAATGGCCAGGACTGCGGCCGAACGGCCGACATGCGAAACCTTCACTGTATTTCCCTTCGAAAGCGTGAACCGGGGAGCCCGGTGGGTGCGGACAACCGGATCTTGGAGTCCAACGCCGCTGCGTCCGCAGCGCGCCCGGGAATTACCGTAGGCAGGCGATATTGACAGATGCGGCCGGGAAGGTGAACTGGCGGTTAACAACCCCTGTGACCGGCGCCACCCCTGGCCACGGCGCCGCCCGGTCACGCGTCCCGCGCGGTACGCGTCCGTCCGAGGCGCCCGCCTAGGATGGGAGCCATGACGTCCTCGGAAGCAGCTCAGTACCGCTCCCGATTCCGTCGTGTTCCCGAGGTCGTGGGCAAGCGCGGGCGCTCCGGCTGGGCACGCATGACGTCCGGTTTCTTCCAGGCCGTGCAGATGACCGTGGCGGCCGTTGGCGCGTACGTGATCGCGGAACGGCTGCTGGGCCATCAAGGCCCCATCTTCGCCGCGACCGCCGCGCTCGTGTCCCTGGGGTACGCCAAGGGCGGGCTGCGCTACCGCCGGGTGCTGGAGGTCTCGATCGGGTGCACCCTGGGGATCGTGATGGGCGATCTGCTCATCCAGGTCCTGGGCCATGGTGAGTGGCAAGCGGCCCTCGTGTTGCTCCTGTCCCTCTTGCTCGCCCGGTTCCTTGACAACGGCGCGATCTTCACCACGCAGATGGGGCTGCAGTCCGTGCTGGTGGTGCTCCTCCCGCCGTCGCAGGACGGCGTGTTCGCGCGGTCCTTCGACGCCGTGGTGGGGTGCCTGTGCGCGCTGCTCCTCGCGTACGTGATTCCCCAAGACCCGCGCCGCGAACCGCGCCAGGACCTCAGCAAGCTCATCGTGGAGTTCACCCAGGTGCTCACGGACTGCTCCCGTGCGGTCTCGGACACCGATTCGCGCCTCGCGTGGCACGCCCTCGTGCGGGCTCGTCAGACGCAGCCGCTCGTGGACTCGGTACGCTCGGGGCTCACGGCCTCCCGGGAGATCGCCCACGCATCCCCTCTGCACCGCCGACACCGCCGCGAGATCGACGAACTGAGCGAGAGCATCCGGTACGTGGACCTCGCCGTGCGCAACTCGCGCGTCTTCGCACGCCGCCTCGCGTCCGTCCTCAACCGCGTCTCCCTGTCCGACGACGCCGTGGCCTCCCTCTCCGAGGCCCTCGCCGATCTCTCCGACGCCATCCTGAGCCTGGATCACACGTTCTCCGCGAGTCACCCCCAGACCCGTGAAAGCTACCTGCGCCAGACGCGCAATGAACTGATCTCCGTGGCCGGTCGCCTGGAACCCGGGCTCATGGGGGTGCGGACCATGGAGGGCGAGGCACTCGTGCTGCTGATCCGTCCGTTGGTCGTGGACCTGTTGGAGTCCACCGGTCTCACCCACGAGGAGGCGATCCGGTACCTGCCCACGCTGGGCGGTCGGTGACCGAGCCACGGATCCGTGCCGCTTATGCGCGTCAGATCCGCCCCCTACGGTGACAGCATGAGCGCGAAGACCAGAAAGCCGTCCGTCTCCTACCGGTGCACGGAATGCGGCTGGACCACGGCCAAATGGGTGGGCCGGTGCGGTGAGTGCCAGTCCTGGGGCACCGTGCAGGAGATCTCCACGAACCTGGAACACGGGCGCACCCGGGCCGCGGCCAGCGTGGCGGTGCCCGCTCAACCCATCGGCCAGGTGGATTCCTCGGTGGCCCGCTTCACCCCCACGCGCGTCACCGAGTTCGACCGCGTCCTGGGCGGCGGACTCGTGCCCGGTGCGGTCATCCTGATCGCGGGGGAACCCGGCGTGGGTAAGTCCACGCTGCTCCTGGACGCAGCCGCCAAGGTGGCGGGCGGGCCCGATCCCCGCACCGTGTTGTACGTGACCGGGGAGGAGTCCGCGGCGCAGGTCAAACTGCGGGCCGAGCGCATCGATGCCCTCTCGGAAAAGCTGTACCTCACCGCGGAGACCGACCTCTCCGCGGCGCTCGCGCAGGTCAAGGACTTAAAACCGGAACTGTTGATCGTGGACTCGGTGCAGACCCTCGCGAGCCCGGAGATCGAGGGTTCGGCGGGCGGGGTGAGCCAGGTGCGGGAGGTCGCGGCGAGCCTCATCCACGCCGCCAAGACCCGGAACATGACCACCCTGCTCGTGGGCCACGTGACCAAGGAAGGTTCGATCGCCGGTCCCCGGTTGCTCGAACACCTCGTGGACGTCGTGTGTCAGTTCGAGGGGGACAAACACTCGCGCATCCGCCTCTTGCGGGCCGTGAAGAACCGGTTCGGCCCCACGGACGAGGTCGGGTGCTTCGATCTCGAGGAGAACGGTATCCGCTCGGTCTCGGACCCGTCCGGCCTGTTCGTCTCCCGCACCCCCGTCCCGGTCGCGGGAACATGTCTGAGCGTCACCGTGGAGGGGCGCAGGCCGCTGCTCGCGGAGGTCCAGGCCCTGCTGGACAAGTCCAGCACCGCGCAACCCCGACGGGCCACCTCCGGCCTGGACGGTTCCCGGGTGGCCATGCTGCTCGCGGTGTTGCAGCGCCGGGCGGGCGTGGCCCTCGCGACCATGGACTGCTACGTGTCCACCGTGGGCGGTGTGCGGCTCACCGAACCCGCCATGGACCTCGCGGTGTGCATGGCGCTCGCGTCCGCCGCCCAGGATCGACCGCTGCCCCAGCGGCTCGTGTGCTTCGGGGAGATCGGACTGGCCGGTGAGGTCCGCCCCGTACCGGAGATCAACCGCAGGATCCAGGAGGTCGCCCGGCTGGGCTTCACCCACGCCGTGGTCCCGGCATCCCCCAACGGACCCGGCAAGATCCCTCCGGGCTTCTCCGTGCGTGAGGTCACCACCGTCTCACAGGCCATGGAGCTGCTCTTCCCGCCGCGGCAGGGCTGAGCCCGACGCCGTACGGCCGAGTCCACCGCGGCAGGGCCGAGTCTGAACACACATGCCACGCGAGGCATGTTGGCCTTCGGGCGGGGCGAGCGCACATAGAATGAGGCCGTGGTGAAATCGCACGAGACTGCCCTGAGACGGACCCTGGCCAGGGTCTCCCCCGGTACTGAACTGAGGACGGGGCTGGAGCGCATCCTCCGGGGCCGCACGGGCGCGCTCATCGTGCTCGGATTCGACCGCTCCGTGGAGTCGCTGTGTTCGGGCGGGTTCGACATCGACACCGAATTCACCCCCACCAAGTTGCGCGAACTCGCCAAGATGGACGGGGCGATCGTGTGCGACAAGGAAGCCACCCGCATCCTCAAGGCCGGGGTCCAGCTCATGCCGGACGCGTCCATCCGCACCCAGGAGTCCGGCACGCGTCACCGCTCCGCCGAGCGCACCGCCAAGCAGACCGGTGTTCCCGTGATCTCGGTCAGCCAGTCCATGAGCGTCATCACGATCTACGTGGCCGATTACCGCTACGCGATCGACGGTTCCCAGGCCATCATGGCCCGCGCGAACCAGGCCCTGCAGACCCTGGAGCACTACAGCAACCGCCTCGAGCAGGTCCTGGGCAGCCTCTCGGCGCTCGAGATCGAAGCCGCCGTGACCGCCCGCGACGTGGCCCTGACGCTGCAGCGGATGGAGATGGTGCGCAGGATCTCGGACGAGATCGGGTGGTACGTCCTGGAACTCGGCTCGGACGGGCGTCTGATCTCCCTGCAGCTCGAGGAGCTCACGGCCGGGACGGGACCGGGGCCCGGCGTGGTCCTGCGGGACTACCTGCCCGAGGCCACGACGCCCGAGGTGATCGCGGAGTCCCTGGACCGGCTCGCCCGGTTGTCGTCCACCGAACTGATCGATCTGCAGCGGGTCGCGGTGGCCGCGGGTCTCACCGGGCCGCAGGGCAACTTGGAGGTGGACCTGCACCCCCACGGTTACCGGCTGCTCGAGGGCATCAAGTCCATGCCGCGTGCGGTGGCGAAACGGCTCGTGGCCCAGTTCGACGGCCTGCAGTCGCTCATGGCCGCGAACCTCGAGGACCTGATGTCCGTGGAGGGCATCGGCGAGCAGCGTGCCCGCACCGTACGCGAGTCCTTGTCCCGTATGGCCGAGACGAGCCTGCTGGAGCGGTTCATTTAGCAGTCCGGGTGGCCCGGTCGCGGACGCGGCCCGTGCACCGCCCGGGCATCGCCCACCGATGGTCACCTCGAGGGCCGCCAGCCGGCCGCGCGAACCCCGGGACCGCCGTCGCCGGTGGATCTGCGCGAGCCGTGAGCCGCCCGTCGCCCACTCACTGCAGGCTGAAAACGGCCTGCTGGCTCGCGACGTCCCCGAGCGACGTCGTGAGGTTGTAGTACCCGGCGAGCGCCTCGGACTGGCCGGCCGGGCAGCCCTCCGCGGTGCGCACCCGGTTCCACGTGAGCCGTGCGGTCTCCTTCTGCCCCGTGTCCAGGGTGATCTGACGGTCCTCACCGGCTGCCGCGCAGTGCCGTGAATCAAAGACGGTGTCCGCACCGGAGGTCACCACGAAGGCCATGTGACTGCTACCGGCGTCCACGCGGCACGGATGCTGGCCCTTGTTCTCGAGGGTCAGTTCGAGCACCGGGTTCTGGCCCGCCGCGTAACTCTGTTTGTCGGTCGCGGCACTCACCGCCAGATCCGCGCCGCATTCCGGCGCCGCCGTACTGCTCGCACTCGGGCTGCCGGACGCGCCGGGTGCACCAGTTCCGGACGGTGTGGGCCGGGCAGTGAAGTCCGCGAACTTGTTCTGGGGATCCGTGCTCGGCTGCGCCGCGGCGTCGGGCTGCTGCGTGGCATTCGCGTCGTCGGCGTCCGGTGCCGTGAGTGCGCGCACGCCCGAGACCACTGCCCACAGCAGGGCCAGGGCCAGGGCGACGATCACGGCGAGAGCGACCATGCGGCGTCGCCGGTAGACGTGCTCCGGGAGCCTGCCCCCGGTGTCCGCGGATTCCGCGGGGGACGTGGGGGGATCGTGCTGTTCGGAACCGGAAGCCATGGTCTCCAGGCTACCGTGGACAGTTATGAACTCGAGCCGCACACCAGCCCGCGACGAGCGACTTCACGGCATTCACGCAGCCGTGATCGAGTGGTACCGGCGGGCGTCCCGCGACCTGCCGTGGCGCGCGCCCGAACGCACACCGTGGCAGGTGCTCGTGAGCGAGATCATGCTGCAGCAGACCCCGGTGGGGCGCGTCCTGCCGGTGTGGCGCCGGTGGCTCGAACAGTGGCCGGAACCGGGCGATCTCGCGGCGGCGTCGCCGGCGGAGGTCCTGCGCGCGTGGGACAGGCTCGGCTACCCGCGCCGCGCGCTGCGGCTGCACGCGGCTGCCCAGAACATCGCCGCGGAGCACGACGGGCGGGTGCCCGAGGACCACGCACAGCTGTTGGCATTGCCCGGGATCGGCGCGTACACCGCGGCGGCAGTGGCCGTGTTCGCGTTCGGTCAGCGCCACACGGTCGTGGACACGAACATCCGCCGGGTCGAGGCCCGGGTGTTCTCCGGGCGGGCCCTGCCGTCCCGTTCCCTCACCGCGGCGGAGACCCGGTTGGCGCAGGACGTCCTGCCCCAGGACGTCGCGGAATCGGTCGCGTGGAACCAGGCCGTGATGGAGCTGGGCGCACTGATTTGCACCGCGCGTTCGCCGCGCTGCGACAAGTGCCCCGTGCGGCGGGACTGCGCGTGGGTCGCGGCTGGCAGCCCTCCCGCGCAGGAGACGCCCAGGGGCCAGTTGTGGCACGGCACGGACCGCCAGGTCCGCGGGGCCATGATGGCGGTGCTGCGCGCCGCGGACGAGCCCGTGCCCGCGCAGTTGCTGCTCACGGACCTCGCGGGCTCGGAACAGATCGCCGGGGAGCACGCGGCCCCGCCCGCTGTGGTGATCGAACGGCTCGGGGCCCTGTGGCGGCTGCCCGCGCCCGCCGAACAACGGGAGCGTGCGTTGAACGGACTGCTCGCGGACGGTCTGGCCACCTCGGACGTCGGTGCGGTCAGCCTTCCGGGGTGATCGCGCGGATCATCCGCGTGTTGCCCAGCGTATTGGGTTTGACCCGGGCCAGGTCCAGGAACTCCGCGACGCCCTCGTCGTGGGAACGCAACAGCTCTGCGAAGACCTCGGGCTCGATGGTCTCCTGGTTCTCCATCACGGCGAATCCGTGCCGCGCGAAGAACGCCACCTCGAAGGTCAGGCAGAAAACCCGGCCGACCCCGAGCCGAGCCGCACGGGCCAGCAGTTCCTCGATCATCCGCCCGCCCACGCCGTGACCGCGCGCCGCGGGGGACGTGGCCAGGGTGCGCACCTCCGCGAGGTCCTCCCACATCACGTGCAAGGCCCCGCAGCCCACGAGGTTCCCGGCGTCGTCCTCCGCAACCACGAACTCCTGGATACTCTCGAAGTACGTCACCGTGTCCTTGGTGATCAGGATGCGCTCGGCCGCCATGGGCGCCACGAGCTCCTTGATGCCATGGACGTCCGAGGTCCGGGCGGGGCGGATGCGGATCTCTACCATGCCCACGACTGTACGCGTCCGTTCGAACGCGAGCGGGCGGCGTCGCCGACCGTTGTGGTCAACGACGCCGCCCGCTCGCGGAGGCGCCGCGGTGCCGGGCACCGCGCGGGGTGGCTCAGGCCTGCGCCTGGGCCGCTCCCCCGCCGCTGTCGGGCCCCGAGTGGGGCGAGCGCGGCACGTCTTTGCCGGACTGGCTGTCGGCGTCGTCCGAGAACGCCGGGGTGTTCTCGATCTCCCGGATCTCGTCGTCGGAGAGCTCGGACATGGGCGTGGAGGAGAAGGTGAAAGTGGCGTCGTCGCCCTCACCCTCGACGTCCACCGAGATCTTCTCGCCCGAGGCGATCTCGCCGAACAGGATCCGCTCGGAGAGCTGGTCCTCGATCTCGCGCTGCATGGTCCGGCGCAGCGGCCGGGCACCCATCGCGGGGTCGTAGCCCTTCTTGGCGAGCAACTGCTTGGCGGCGTCGGACAGCGAGATGGACATGTCCTGCTCACGCAACCGCCGCTGCAGGCGCGCGACGAACAGGTCCACGATCTGCACGATCTCACTCTCGCTCAGCTGCGGGAACACGATGATCTCGTCCACGCGGTTGAGGAACTCGGGACGGAAGTGCTCCTTGAGCTCCTCCTGCACCTTGGCCTGCATGCGGTCGTAGGACGTGGCCGCGTCCCCGCTGGCCTGGAAGCCCACGGGAACCGTGCGGGAGATGTCCCGGGTACCGAGGTTCGTGGTCATGATGATCACGGTGTTCTTGAAGTCCACCACACGGCCCTGCGAGTCGGTCAGGCGACCGTCCTCGAGGATCTGCAGCAGCGAGTTGAAGAGGTCCTGGTGGGCCTTCTCGACCTCGTCGAACAGCACCACGGAGAACGGCTTGCGGCGGACCTTCTCGGTCAACTGACCGCCCTCCTCGTACCCCACGTAGCCCGGAGGGGCACCGAAGAGCCGGGAGACGGTGTGCTTCTCCTGGTACTCGGACATGTCCAGCGTGATCAGGGCGTCCTCATCACCGAACAGGAACTCCGCGAGCGCCTTGGCCAGCTCGGTCTTACCCACGCCAGTGGGCCCGGCGAAGATGAACGAGCCACCCGGGCGGCGCGGGTCCTTCAGACCAGCTCGGGTACGGCGGATGGAGCGGGACAGGGCCTTGATGGCCTCGTTCTGCCCGATGACGCGCTTGTGCAACTCGTCCTCCATGTGCAGCAGCCGTCCGGACTCCTCCTCGGAGAGCTTGTACACAGGCACACCCGTGGAGGCGGACAGGACGTCCGAGATGACCTCCGGGGTCACCTCCGAGATCTGGTCGTCGCCCTCGCGCCACGCGGTGTCCTTCTCATCACGCTCGGCGATGAGCTTCTGCTCGGTGTCGCGCAGGGACGCGGCCTTCTCGTAGTCCTGGCCCTCGATCGCGGCTTCCTTGGCACGCTTGGTGTCCGCGATCTTCTGATCCAGGGCCTTGATCTCCGGCGGCGCGGTCATGCGCTTGATGCGCAGACGTGCACCGGCCTCGTCGATCAGGTCGATGGCCTTGTCGGGCAGGAACCGGTCCGAGACGTAGCGCGCGGACATGTGCACCGCGGCCTCCAGCGCGTCGTCCGAGATGGACACGCGGTGGTGCGCCTCGTACTTGTCGCGCAGGCCCTTGAGGATCTCCACGGCGTGGGCCTCGGAGGGCTCGTCCACCTGGATGGGCTGGAAGCGCCGTTCGAGGGCGGCGTCCTTCTCGATGTGCTTGCGGTACTCGTCCAGCGTGGTGGCACCGATGGTCTGCAGCTCGCCGCGCGCCAGCATGGGCTTGAGGATCGACGCGGCGTCGATCGCGCCTTCCGCGGCACCCGCACCCACGAGCGTGTGGATCTCGTCGATGAACAGGATGATGTCCCCGCGCGTACGGATCTCCTTGAGCACCTTCTTGAGGCGTTCCTCGAAGTCACCGCGGTAGCGGGAACCGGCCACGAGCGATCCCAGGTCCAGCGTGTAGAGCTGCTTGTCCTTAAGCGTCTCGGGGACGTCCCCGCGCACGATCGCCTGGGCCAGGCCCTCCACGACCGCGGTCTTACCGACACCGGGTTCACCGATCAGCACCGGGTTGTTCTTGGTGCGCCTGGAGAGCACCTGCATCACGCGCTCCATCTCGCGGTAGCGCCCGATCACGGGGTCCAGCGTGGACTCGCGCGCGGCGGCGGTGAGGTTGCGACCGAACTGGTCCAGCACGGCCGAACCCGCGGGAGCGCCCTCGGCGCGGCCACCGGTGCCGACGCCGGCGGCTTCCTTCTCCCCGCCGGCGTTGCCGGACTGGTAACCGGAGATCAGTTCCAGCACCGTGGCGCGGACCTTGCCGGGATCGGCGCCGAGCTTGACGAGCACCTGGGAGGCCACGCCCTCGCCGGCGCGGATGATCCCGAGCAGGATGTGCTCGGTCCCGATGTAGTTGTGCCCCAACTGCAGGGCCTCGCGCAGCGAGTGCTCAAGCACCTTCTTGGCGCGGGGCGTGAACGGGATGTGACCCGAGGGCGCTTGCTGGCCCGGGCCGATGATGTCCTGGACCTGCTCGCGGGCGGCGCTCAGGGTGATGCCCATGGACTCGAGGGCCTTGGCGGCGACGCCCTCACCCTCGTGGATCAGGCCGAGCAGCAGGTGCTCGGTCCCGATGTAGTTGTGGTTGAGCATCCTGGCCTCTTCCTGGGCCAGCACGACGACCCTGCGGGCGCGGTCGGTGAAGCGTTCGAACATGGATACTCCTTCATTGATCTTTGTCAACGATGCTAGGCATCCCGCGCGGCGTTTCCGGCACTGTTCGCCACTGGCGCACGGTATCCAGCCCTCAGCAAAATTCCCCCCGGGGGGCCTTTCGCAACTCCCCGTCCCGTGCTCCCCGGTACCGACGACAACGGCCGGAACACGCCTGTTGCGGCGTGTTCCGGCCGTGATGCCGGGGTGTGCTACGAACTCAGTCGTTGTGAGCGGCGTAGTACTTGTCCTGGATGTCCTGGTGGATACGGCCGCGGTCCGAGACCTGCAGGCCCTGCTCTTTGGCCCACGCGCGGATCTTGGGGGTCTCGGGGTTGCCCGAGCGGTTCGGGCGCGTGGTGGTGTTCTGGCTGCGCCCGCTCTTGGCGGACGCGCGGCGACCGGCCGCGACGTAGGGACGCAGGGCGTCGCGCAGCTTGGTGGCGTTGGCCGAGCTCAGGTCGATCTCGTACTGGCCGCCGTCCAGACCGAAACGCACGGTCTCATTGGCCTCGCCACCGTCGATATCGTCTTCAAGAATGATTTTCACGGTCTGAGCCATGCTCCAGCTCCTCCAAACGCCCTACGGGCTCGTCGATCAATTATTCGCGCTAGCAAATTCATGCTGTGGGGTGAAACACAGGAATTTGCCCCCCGTGTGATTCCGATCTCCATTCCTCATGGAAACTGTTCGGATTCACCCATGGGAACGTCCCCGGAATGAAATGCAGGGACCGCGGATTCACGGTCCTATCATGGCAGATATTCGAATAATTGTCATCACGGGCTATTGGGATCTTCCGGGGATTCACGAATAGGAATGCTGTTGCGTAAGCCCAGACCCCGTTGTTGCCGGGGCTTATCCTCCTGATATCCGAACGGGACTTTGTCCCCCTCGCGTTCGCGTACCGAGCGGTACCACTGCTCGGCGTCGTCGCGGGCCTGTGCCTGCGCACTGCGCTCGGTCCTGTCCCCGCGCAGCAACCAGCGCATCACGAGGTAGAAGACCACACCCACACCGAGTGAGGGTACGAAGACGGCCAGGTAATCCATGACGGTGATCATCCTCTCCAGGACTGGACGGCGGCTGGACGCGGTACTGCGCCGGGCCGGTTCACTCGGGCTTCATGAGTGGGAAGAGGATGGTGTCCCGGATGCCCAGGTTGGTGAACAGCATGATGAGCCGGTCCAGCCCCAGGCCGAGCCCGCCCATGGGCGGCGCGCCGTATTCGAGGGCCCGCAGGAAGTCCTCGTCCAACTGCATGGCCTCGTCGTCCCCCGCCGCGGCGAGCCGGGACTGCTCCGTGAGCCGGTCGCGCTGCACCACCGGGTCCACGAGCTCGGAGAACGCGGTGCCACGCTCCATCCCTCCGATGATCAGGTCCCACGCCTCGATCAACCCCGGCTTCTCGCGGTGGGGCCGGGCGAGCGGTTGTGCGGCCGGCGGGTAGTCGTACACGAACGTGGGTTGGATCAGGGTGGGCTCCACGATTTCCTCGAAGAGTTCCATGACGAGTTTCTGTGCGTCCCATGCAGGATTCACCTGAATATCGCGCTGAGCGGCGATCTTTCGCAGCTCCGTGACATCCGTGTCCGGGGTGACCTCCCGTCCCACGGCCTCGGACAGTCCCGGATACACGGAAACCCATGCCCACTCCCCGAACAAATCAATGCGGCCGTCCTCGGTGTCCACCCCGTCCACATCGAGCGCGCGGGCACATTCCTGGATGATCTCCTGGATCCGCTGCGCCATCACGAATTGATCGGCATAGGCCTCATACGCCTCGAGCGTGGTGAATTCCGGGCTGTGGGAGGAATCCACACCCTCGTTACGGAAGACCCGGCCGATCTCGAAAACCCTGTCGATACCGCCCACGACCGCACGCTTGAGATACAGCTCGGTGGCGATACGCAGCGTCATGTCCTGGTCGAACGCGTTGAGGTGCGTACCGAATGGGCGCGCCGCGGCCCCGCCGTGCACGAGCTGGAGCATGGGGGTCTCGATCTCCACGTACCCCTGTTCCTCCATGACACGGCGTACGGTGCGCGTGATCGTGGAGCGCGTGAGGACGACGTCGCGGGCCTCCTGGCGCACGATCAGGTCCAGGTAGCGCTGGCGCACCCGGGTTTCCTCGTTGAGTTCCTTATGCATGGTGGGCAGGGGGCGCAGGGCCTTGGAGGCCATGGTCCACGAGTCCGCCATCACGGACAGCTCCCCGCGCCGCGAGCTGATCACGCGACCGGTGATGGCCACGAAGTCGCCGAGGTCCACGAGGGCCTTCCACTGCGCGAGGGGTTCGTCCCCCACGTTGACCTTGGAGAGCATGGCCTGCAGCCGGGTACCGTCCCCCTCCTGGAGGGTCGCGAAGCACAGCTTGCCGGTGTTGCGCACGTGGACCACACGACCGGCCACGGTCACGACGTGCTCGGTCTCCTCCCCGGCTTCGAGCTGACCGAACTGCTCACGGACCGCGGCAAGGGTCGTGGTGCGGTGCACGTCCACGGGATAGGGCGCCATCCCGGCGACCTGCGCTGCCTGGCGCTTGGCGGCGCGCACGGCCATCTGATCGTTGAGCTCGTGGGCGCTCAGCTCCGGATCGGTGCTGGCGGTGTCTGCGGGAACGGTGGATTCGGGCTGCTCGGTCACAATGGACCAGGATACCGCCCGCGCTCAGATTCGCATGTTGTCGATCAGGCGGGTGGGGCCCACCCACGCCGCCACGAGCGCGAGGGTCCCGGGGCCGGGTTCCACGAGGGAAAGATCTCCCGGGTCCACGGTCACGAAGTAGTCCAGGCGCACCTCCGGCTCGGCGTCGATGGCGCTGCGCGCCCGCTCGAGCGTGAGCTCCCCTGCCGCGAGCGCGCGCAACGTCCGATGCAGCACGAGCGCGTGGCCCGCCTGCTCGGCGGAGAGGTACTGGTTGCGCGAGGACAGGGCGAGCCCCTGCTCCGAGCGCACGATGGGCACCGCACGGATCTCCACCGGGTGATCGAAATCACGCACCATCCGCTGCATGAGCAGCAGTTGCTGCGCGTCCTTCTCCCCGAAATAGGCCCGCAGTTCCGCGGCGGGGCCCGGTGCCGCGATCGTGAACAGCTTGTTGACCACGGTCAGGGCGCCGTCGAAGTGCCCGGGGCGCGTCGCCCCCTCCAGGATCGACCCTGCTCGCCCGGAGGTCACGGACACCACGGGCGTCCCGTCCGGGTACATCTGCTCGACCGACGGCGCGAAGACGAGGTCCACACCCACCTCGGCGAGCCGCGCAACGTCCCCGTCCAGGTCCCGCGGGTAGCTCTCGAAGTCCTCGCCGGGACCGAACTGCAGCGGGTTGACGAACACGGACACCACCGCGAGGTCGTTCTCCGCACGCGTGCGCTGCGCGATCCGCGCGTGCCCGTCGTGCAGGGCACCCATGGTGGGGAACAACCCCACAGTGCGGGCGCCGCGGGTCACGCGCGCCCCGATCTCCTCGCGCAACTGCGCCACGGTGGTGCACACCACGGGTCCCGTCACGGGTATTCCTCTCCGTCGAGCGCGGCAAGCACCGCGCGATAGGTCGTCTCGTCGATCCGGCCCGACGACGCCGCGCGGGCCGCGGTCTGCCGCGCCAGTGCGCGGTACCCCGCCAACAACTGTTCCCCGGCGTCCGCCTGGCGCGCTCCCCGCACGGAGGCGTCGGGTGCCGTGACGCGCTCGGGCGAGCGGGCGGCGTCGGCGGCGGAGACCCCATCTTGGGACAGCTCCCGTAGGGCGGCGACGTGGGCGGCCACCGTGGCGACGTCCCCGCGGGCCACGGGACCGGTCAGGGCATCCTCCCCGGAGGCCAGGGCGTTGTCCACCGTGGCTCGCGCGAGGGGGCCCAGGACGCGTTCCGGGTGGGTGACCCCGATCTGCCCGAGCACTTGCATGGACTCCCCGAGCAGGGTCATCACGTGATTGGAACCGTGGGCGAGCGCCGCGTGGTACAGGGGGCGATCCGCTTCCGCGATCACCACGGGCTCGGCGCCCATCTCCACCACGAGGGCTTGCGCGATGGGCAGGACGGGTGCCGCGGCGGTGACGCCGAAGCTGCAGTCCGCGAGCCGGTGCAGGTCCAGACTGAGCCCCGTGAAAGTCATGGCGGGGTGCACGGCCAGGCCAATCCCCCCGGCGCGGCGCACGGGTTCGAGCACATCCGTGCCGTAGCGCCCCGCGGTGTGCACCACGAGCTGACCGGGTTGCCAGGCGCCCGTGGCACCGAGCCCGCTCACCAGGCCTGGTAGTTGGTCGTCCGGGACCGCGAGCAGCACGAGTTCACTGCGTTCCACGATCATGGGGACGTCCAACACGGGTACGTCCGGCAACAGGGCGCCCGCGCGCTCCCGGCTCTGTTCGGAGGACGCGTGCACACCCACGACGGCGTGTCCCGCAGCCCGCAGCGCGGCGCCCAGCACCGCGCCCACCTTGCCGGCACTGATCACGCCCACGCCCAACCGGCCCGGGCGGTCACTGGGTTGTCTCACGGAAATTCTCCTCGACGGGGACGACGGCACGCACAGAGTAGCGCACGCGCCTCAGCTCCCCCGCGGGTCGGGCGTGCCTGCCAGCGCAGTGGCGTGCTGTTCGCGGCCCCGACCGTTGACGCGGTCGCGCGCCGCGCGGGCAAGGTCCGTGTGGCGTGCCTGCAGCTCGCGGACCTGTGCGGTGTCCAGGTGGTGCACGGACGTGGTCACCGACCCGGGGGTCACGTGCACCGCGAAACCACTCAGCCGCAACCGCCGGTCCACGGGACCCTGGGTCACGGCCACGGACTGCGTCTTGTGGTGCGGGATCACGCTCGCGTGCCGTGCGAGTCTGCCCCACCGCAGCACGAGCGCGGACGTGTTCAAGGCGAAGCCCGTGCGACGCCACGTGAGCGGATCCAACCAGCGGGCCCTCCGGGGGCTCGTGGTGAAGTTCTCCGAGTCGTCGATCCCCGTGAGTCCCTGGTCCACCAGCTCGGTGGGCGCGTGTTCGAGCGGCAGCACGAGGTCGAGGATCTCGTGCACGTTCTCGAGTGTGCCCACGGGCAACACCGTGGAACCGAGCCCCTCGCTGCCCTCGGAGCCGCCTTTACCCGCGGTGATCACCCGGACGTGGTGGCCGTCGAAACCGCGCCACATCAGGGGTTTACCGACCTCCAGGGCCTGCACCCTCCCCGTGGGAATCGTGGAGGAGCGCTCATTGAACAACCCGGATCGGGTGCGCACCCCGGAGGGGACCACGCTGAGCGTGAACCCCCAGCTCTTCTCGAGCCGCGAGTACACCGTAGAGACCACGCCGAGCAGCAGGGGGACGAAACTGGGGATCATGACCCGCATCACCTGGGCGTTCCAGAACGCGGCGATCACCGCCGCCACCGCCATGAGCAGCAGGATCACGGCAGGCGGGGAACATACGAGGCTCAGCAGCACCCGGCTCGTGGGCACCGTGAACACGCGCCGCAACTCGTCCTGTTCGCCCAACAGGCCGTACTTCCGGGCGGCCCGCACGTCCACGGTGTCGCGCCTGCCGCGCTCGCCCGTACCGGCCGCGGGGTCCCCCGGGTACGCGGGGTAGCGGTCGGTCGCGCCGGAGTCCACGGTGGGGACGACGGCGCTCGCCGCCGAACGGTCCCACGGCGCCACGCGCCCGGGGCGGGTGACCTGCGGATCCCGGTACCGGTCGGCAGCCGCCTCCCCCGTTGCTTGGCCGTCATGAGCAGCCGACGCCTCGTGGGCGTCCGGGGCGGGGTGCGGGATCGGCGCGTCCGACGCGTGGTGCGCGGCCACGAGCAGTTGTTGCCGCAGCTGGCGGGCGTGGTCGCGGCGAAGGTAGGACAGCTCGAGGACGCTGGACCCACCGTCTGCGACGTCGAACTTCAAGGACGCGAGACCCAGGATCCGGGGGACGAACTTGCGCTCGATGTCGATGCCCTGGACCCGGTCCAGGCGGGCCTGGCGGTGCGTGCGAAACAGCCACCCCGTGCGCAGGCGCACGTGTTCGTCCGTGATCTGGTAGCGGATGAACCACCACGAAAGTAGACCCAGACCGATGAGCAGGCCGAGCACACCGCACAGGATCGCGATCGCAAGACCCGCGCCCGCGAGCTGCACCGCCCCGCCCACGTCCATCTCGATGGGGTCCCCGTTGAGCACCGCCGTGACGAGGTCATCCAGGAACACGTTGCCGAAGCCCCACGCGAGGGCCACCACGAGTAGCCAGCTGCGCACGAAAGGCGTGAGCGGGTGCACCCGGTGCCACGCGCCGTCGGCGTCCGCCCCGGGGCGTGGACCCGTGCCAGTGCGCTGGGCGGGCCCGGGGAGCGGACCGGAGCCCGGGTCTGCCGGCGACCCCGGCTGCGCGTAGCGGTGGGACGGGTCCGGGCTCATCACAACCCCACCATGTGCTCTTCCCCGCGCTCCGTGAGCTGCTCACGCAACCGGCCCGCCTCCGCGCGGGGTAACCCGGGCAGCACGGCGTCCGTGGCCGCGGACGCGGTGTGGAGCGTGAGCGTGGCCAGCCCGAACGCGTTGAGCACCGGCCCGGTCTTGATGTCCACGTACTGCATCCGCCCGTACGGCACCACGGTCACGCTGCGGAAGAACAGGCCCTTGCGCAGCCACAGTTCGGTGGGTGCCTCCGCGTAGCCGATGGCCCGGACCCGGCGCGGGATCAGGGACAGGTTCACGAGACCCAGCCCGAGCACGATCCCGGACAGCATCCACATCCACCACTGCGGGCGGTCGCCCCAGGTCCCGAGCAGACCCAGGATCAAGGGGATCGAGAAGATCGCGGTCCACACGATGGTGGAGATGGCGGAGCTGATCAGGCGTACGGAAACGTACTGGGGCGCCACCTGGTGCCAGGTCAGTCCCGGAGGTGACAGTTCATCGGTGGCGGGCATATCCTCCCTCTCCTGGGGCGTACGGGTCCCGCCGTCCACCGTAGGGGGTTTCCTCCTCCGCGTCGGGGTCATCGGGTGGGAGCCGACACGATTTCTCCACGATCCAGCCCACGACCGCCAGCACGATCCCCGCCACGCCTTGGGCGATGCACAGCCACAACGGTTCCTGCGTGGAACGCACCCCGAGCAGGGTGAGCTGGTCCACGCCGATCCCGGCGTGCCACCCGGCGGTCAGCGCTCCGTAGTACGCGATTGCCTGCGCCGCCGCTGCCGTACCCACGGCCCACACGGGATCGTACGGTTTGCGCCGAGCCGGGTCGCGACGTCGCCCGGCACCGCGTTCGGGGTCCCGGTAGGCGCGCAACCGCAGCCCCAGGTACCCCACCACGAGCGCGGCCGCGAGTTCGGCGAGCAGACTGAGCCACGGCAGGATGAGCAGGCTCTGGTGTTGCCCGCTCACCACGTGATTGAGGCTCCACCCCACGGCCGCCGCGACCGCGGCGGCCGCCACGAGGGACAACACGTTCAGGTATCGCACGGGGACCCCACCTCCGGTCGCACGCGGTGCTCGGTCACGGTCAGATCCGCGAAGTCCGAGGCCTCACGGGCCAGCTCGCGGACGGGTCGGCCGTCGAGGTGGGCCCGCGGATCCATGAGGGCCCACGGTTCGAGCACGAACGCGCGTTCGTGGGCCCGCGGGTGCGGCAACTGCAAACGCGGATCGTCGCTGTGGACGTCCTCGAACCACACGACATCCAGGTCCAGGGTGCGCGGCCCCCAGCGCACGTCACGCGTGCGACCGTGCTCGGCCTCGATGCTCTGGCACACCGCGAGCACCTCGAACGGCGTGAGCCGGGTACGCAGTTCCACGACCGCGTTGAGGTAGTCCGGGGAGTCCTGCGGTCCACCCACCGCGCGGGTCTCCACGACCGGTGAGCTCGCCGTGACACTGATCCCGGGTGTCGCGTCCAGCGTCCGCACGGCCTGCCGCAGCACCGTCAACCGCTCCCCCAGGTTCGCCCCCAGGGCCACAACACACCGGGCCGTCATCCGTCCGCGCTCGCCTCGTAGTGTCCTCGGCGGCGGTGGATGCTCACGGCCACGTCCGAGAACGTCACGTCGATCGGCGCCTTGGGTTTGTGGACCGTGACCTCGAGCTCGGCCACCGCGGGGAAATTCTCCACGAGCGCCCGCGCGATCTCCTCCGCGAGTGCCTCGATCAACTGGAACCGGGTCCCGATGATGATCTCCCGCACCATTTCTGCGACTTCCCCGTAGTGCACGGTGCGGGTGAGGTCGTCGCTGGTCCCGGCCGGTCGCAGGTCCATGTAGAGCACGAGGTCCACGAAGAACGGCTGGCCGCTGCGGCGTTCCTTCTCGAACACGCCGTGGTAGCCCACCGCGCCCAGCCCGGTGAGGGTGATCCGATCGCGATGGTTCTTGTCAGGGGTGGGTGTGTTCATGGCGGGCTCAGTTTCCCATATCCCGGGGGTGCAGTACGGGCGGGGTGACGCCGCGCCACGCGTGAGCCGCGGCCACCGCGTCCACCGTGGTCGGGACGTCGTGAACGCGCACGGCCCAGGCTCCCCCGAACGCGGACAGTGCGCTGATGGCTGCCGTGGCCGTGTCCCGCTCATCCACGGGACGCGGCCCGTCCTGCGTGGCCAGCAGGGCGCCCACGAAGCGTTTACGGGACGCGGCGATCAGGACCTTGCCGAGACCGGTCAGCCGGGGCAGGGCGCGCAGCAGTTCCCAGTTCTGCTCCCCCACCTTGGCGAAGCCGAGCCCCGGGTCCACAATCAGGTGCTCCGGGCGGATCCCCGCGGCGAGGCAGCGCTCCCGCAGCTGCTCGAGCTCGGCGAGCACCTCGGTCACGGTGTCGTCGTAGTCCGCGAGGGACGTCATGGTCTGGGGGGTCCCGCGCGAATGCATGAGCACGTACGGCACGCCCCGGTCCCCGGCCAGCTCGATCATGCGGGGGTCCAGGTTCGTCCCGGAGACGTCGTTGATGATGTGCGCCCCGGCGTCCAGGGCGGCCTCGGCCGTGTCCGGGTGCAGGGTGTCCACGCTCACGACGACGCCGCGGTCGCTCAGTTCGCGGATCACGGCCAGCACGCGCCGCTGTTCCTCCCGCGGATCCACCCGTTCGGAGTCGGGCCGGGTGGACTCCCCGCCCACGTCCACGATGTCCGCGCCCTGTTCGGCAAGCAGCAGCCCGTGCGCCACCGCCGCGGCCTCGGTGTCGTGGCGACCGCCGTCACTGAACGAATCTGGGGTCACGTTGAGGATGCCCATCACGAGTGTGCGTCCGGTGGGCAGGGCGTCGAACGAACCCCAGCCAAGCGCGTGCCGAGCGAGCCCGGCATGGTGGGTCCGAACGCCGTCGGGCGAGCTCGCGGCGTCGTGCGGCGCGCTCATTGCGCGTGCCCCGCCTGGATCAGGTTCATGGCCTCGGCGCGGGTTGCCGGGTTACGCAGTTGACCGCGCACGGCCGACGTCACGGTCATGGCACCGGGTTTGCGAACCCCCCGCATGGACATGCACAGGTGCTCGCACTCGATCACCACGATCGCCCCGGCCGGGTGCAGGTGCTCGCTCAGGGCCTCAACAACCTGCGTGGTGAGCCGCTCCTGGACCTGGGGACGCTTGGCGTAGAGGTCCACGAGCCGCGCGAGCTTGGACAGGCCCGTGACCTTGCCTTCCGGACCCGGGATGTACCCCACGTGAGCGAGCCCGTGGAACGGCACCAGGTGGTGCTCGCACGTGGAGTAGAACGGGATGTCCCGCACGAGCACCATCTCGGAGTGGCCGATGTCGAAAGACGTGGCCAACAGGTCCGCGGGGTCCTGGTGCAGACCCGCGAAGACCTCGGCGTACGCGCGTGCCACCCGGGCCGGGGTGTCCCGCAGACCATCGCGGTCCGGGTCCTCCCCCACGGCCAACAGGATCTCGCGCACCGCGGCCGCGATCCGAGGTTGGTCGATCGTCGGATCGAGCTGGGGGGCATCGGCGTAGTCCGCGTAGGACCCCGACACCGGCTCGTGCGGATCGTCCTCGTGGGTGCCGTGCATCAGGGGTTCTCCCGCCGCACACCGCCCGGTTCCTGTCCGGACGGCCCGTCCGGGCCCGCGCCGGAGGCGTCGGCCCCCGGCTGTGGGTCCTGGTGCTCGGGCACCTCGAGCGGGTGTTCCGGCTTGGCGGCCACGGCCTGGTCCTGCGGTGCCATGGTGCTGGGGTCCTGGAGGTTCTTGCGGCGGGCCTCCTCCCGTTCGGCGGACGTGACCACCGGCGGGATGTCGGAGACCTCGCGCTCCTCCCCGGAAAGCCACACCGGGCGCAGGTCCCGCTTGGTGACGTCCCGGAAGATCTCCTGGATCTGGGCCTCGTTGAGGGTTTCCTTTTCGAGCAGCTCCAGGGCCAGGCGGTCC
This sequence comes from Kocuria sp. PD6, assembly GCF_031844145.1. Lineage (NCBI taxonomy): Bacteria > Bacillati > Actinomycetota > Actinomycetes > Micrococcales > Micrococcaceae > Kocuria > Kocuria sp. PD6. The sequence goes on along the minus strand of NZ_JAUZUS010000010.1, from coordinate 27,939 downwards.
AGGACGGGACGGTTCTCGAGCAGGATCTGGTGTGCCTCGGTGTGGGCCTGGTCGAGCAGTGCCCGCACCTCGTCGTCCACGACGGCCAGCGTGTGGTCCGAGTACTCCTTGGAACCCGAGCCCATCTCGCGGCCCACGAACGGGTCCGAGTTGTCCCCGCCGATCTTGACCGAGCCGATCCGCGAGCTCATCCCGTACTGGGTGACCATCTTGCGCGCGGTGTCCGTGGCCTTCTGGATGTCGTTGGACGCACCCGTGGAGGGGTCGTGGAACACGATCTCCTCCGCCGCGCGACCGCCCATGGCGTAGGCCATCTGGTCCAACAGCTCGTTGCGGGTCGTGGAGTACTTGTCGTCCGAGGGCATCACCATGGTGTAGCCCAGCGCGCGGCCGCGCGGCAAGATCGTGATCTTGGTGACGGGGTCCGTGTTACGCAGTGCCGCGGCGACGAGCGCGTGGCCGCCCTCGTGGTACGCGGTGACCTTGCGCTCGAGTTCCTTCATCACGCGGGAACGCTTCTGCGGGCCGGCGATCACGCGGTCGATCGCCTCGTCCACCGCGCGGTCGTCGATCAGCTGCGCGTGGGAGCGGGCGGTCAACAGCGCGGCCTCGTTCATCACGTTCGCGAGTTCCGCACCCGTGAACCCTGGCGTGCGCTTGGCCACGGAGGCCAGGTCCACGTTGTTCGCGAGCGGCTTGTTCTGGGAGTGCACGCGCAGGATCTGCTCGCGGCCCTTCATGTCGGGGGCATCCACGCCGATCTGGCGGTCGAAACGGCCCGGGCGCAACAGCGCGGGGTCCAGGACGTCCGGGCGGTTGGTCGCGGCGATCAGGATCACGTTCGTGTTGGCGTCGAAGCCGTCCATCTCCACGAGCAACTGGTTCAGGGTCTGCTCGCGTTCGTCGTTGCCGCCGCCCATACCGGCACCGCGCTGGCGGCCCACGGCGTCGATCTCGTCCACGAACACGATGGCCGGGGCGTTCTCCTTGGCCTGCTGGAACAGGTCGCGCACGCGGGACGCACCCACGCCCACGAACATCTCCACGAAGTCGGAACCGGAGATTGAGTAGAACGGAACACCGGCCTCACCCGCCACGGCCTTGGCCAGCAGGGTCTTGCCGGTACCCGGAGGGCCGTAGAGCAGCACACCCTTGGGAACCTTGGCACCCACGGCGGTGAAGCGGTCGTGCTCCACCAGGAACTGCTTGATCTCGTCGAGCTCCTGGACGGCCTCGTCCGCGCCGGCCACATTCGCGAACGTGACCTCGGAGTTCTCCTTGTTGAACATCTTGGCCTTGGACCGGCCGAACTTCATGGCCTGCCCGCCGGTCTGCATGCGGGCGAAGATGAACCAGAAGATACCCAGGATGATCAGGAACGGGAGCAGGAAGCGTACGAGCGACAGGAACCAGTTGTTCTCCACGGGTTGGTCCGTGAAGCCGCTCAACTGGGCGTCGTTCATGGTCCGCACGACGTCTTCCGCGCGGGGCTGGACGTAGAAGAACTCCACGTCCTTACCGAGGTTCTGGCCGTCCCGGTTCAGATCGTCCCTGAGGCTGAGCTCCACCTTCTGCTCGCCGTCGTAGATCTTGGCCTCGTCGACCTTGTGGTCCCTGAGCAGTTCCAGACCCACGTTGGTGTCCACGCGGGACGAGGTGGGGCTGAACACGCTGGCGCCCACGGGAACCAGGACCACAATGGCCAGTAGGATCCAGAAGAGTGGACCCTTGAAGAAACTCGTGGGTTTTTTTGCCGTGGCCAAGCCGTTGATCCTCCCATGGACGTGACACGTTGCGTCACGGCCCGCTCGTGCACCTGTCTCCATGGGGCGGAGGGGTGGGGAACGGTGGCCGTGACGTGTATGGCACAATCTATCGCTTCGAATGGCGCTGCGACGCCGTGCGTGCGGTCCGTTCTTTCACAGCGCACACGATTGGGCCACGGTACACGCCTCTGCCCGACATTGGCTGGGCGTGAGGGTCCGTGCGCGACTCACTCGTAAACGTGCGGTGCGAGCGTGGCGATGCAGTCCAGGTTGCGGTACTGCTCCGCGAAGTCCAACCCGTACCCCACCACGAACTCGTTGGGGATGTCCCAGCCCACATAGCGCACGTCGATGTCCGTCTTGGCGGCGTCGGGCTTGCGCAGCAGCGTGCAGATCTCCACCGAGGCGGGTCCGCGCGACTCCAGGTTGGTGCGCAGCCAGGACAGCGTGAGGCCCGAGTCGATGACGTCCTCCACGATCAGCACGTCCTTGCCGTGCAGGTCCGTGTCCAGGTCCTTGAGGATGCGCACCACGCCCGAGGACTTGGTGCCCGAACCGTAGGAGGACACCGCCATCCAGTCCATGGGGTACTGCCCCTCGAGCTCGCGCATGAGGTCCGCCATGACCATCACCGCACCCTTGAGCACCCCCACGAGCAGCACGTCCCGCCCGTCGTAGTCGCGGTCGATCTGCTGGGCGAGTTCATGGACCTTCTGCGCGATCTGTTCCTTGGTGAACAGGACGTTGCTCAGGTCGTCGTGGACGTGTTCGGCCTTCACTGTGCACTCCCGGGGTCGTTCGTGGGTGGACTTGTCTCCAGCGGGCGAGGTCCGCGCTCACCGCGCAGCTCGAGGCACCCTCGCGCATGGGTCGCGTCCGAGCGGTGCCGCCACGCTGCCACCTTACCCGCCATCTGCACCGGCCCGGCCGCCCCGTACCCGAGCGCGAACTGCTCGAGCGCGCTCAACCGTTCGAACGTCGGCGTCTCCCCGCCCGCGAGGACACATGCCTTCGCGAGCATGCGTCGGCGCAGTGCCGCCGGGGTCCCCTGGAGGACGGCACCGTCCAGCACGACCGACGAGCCGGACGACGCCGCGGGCACCAGGGCGGCGTCGAACGCCAGGGACGCCTGTTCGTCCAGGTAGTCGGCATCGGCGCCGAGTACCGACGCCGTGCGGGCCAATGCCCTGCCCACCCCCGGCCCCAGCTGGGACTCGAGATAGGGCAGGACCTCGTGGCGCACGCGTGCGCGGGTCAGTGCAGTGTCCGCGTTGGTGGGATCGCGCCATGGCGACAGCCCCTCGGCCGCGCACACCGTCTCGGTCTCGGCGCGCGTGACGTTGAGGAACGGACGCAGGTACAGCACGTCGTCGACATGATGCCGCTCGGGCATCCCGGACAGCGAGCGCGTTCCCGAGCCCCGGGCGAGGCCCAGCAACACGGTCTCCGCCTGGTCGTCCCGTGTGTGTCCGAGCAGGACGGCGGCAGCGCCGGTTCGGCGCGCGACGTCGCTGAGGGCGCCGTAGCGGGCGAGGCGCGCGGCCATCTCGGGGCCGTGGTGCTCGCGCACCACCGTGACCCGCTCGACCGCGACGGGCTCGAGGCCGAGCTCCCGCACGGTGCGCGCCGCGTCACGGGCCACCTCGGCCGAGCCCTCCTGAAGTCCGTGGTCCACCACGACGGCGCCCACCCGCAGGCGGCCGCGCCGCGCGAGGTGCGCAGTCGCTGCGGCGAGCGCGAGGGAATCGGCGCCACCGCTGCATGCCACGAGCACGAGGGGCGGGCGGGGATCAGTGCCCGCCCCCGCGTGCTCGGTAGTTGTTTCCCGCGGGGTCGTCGAGGGGTCCGGACGCATCGGATCACGTGCGTCCGCTCCCCCGGCCGACGTCTCACGGGGTAGGTGGTCGACGGCGCGGGCCACCGCACGCCGGGCGCGGGCGACCACGGGATGGAGGCGACCGGCCCGTCCGTGCTGCACCCCGTCAGTCCTGGGCGGACCTGGCGCGCTGCGCCGTTTCCTCGGCCATCCCCAGGACCTTGCTCAGCACAGGGGTGGTGTCACCGAGCATGACCAGGGCGCGTTCCAGTTCCCCCACCGGAACCACCGAGGCGAGCGCGGACACGGCATCCGTGTCCGTGGTGATCCGCGTGCGGATCTGTGACGTGGACAGCACCGGTTGGGATGCCTCCACCCTGTTCAGGACGGCCTCCTGGTCCGAGGACCCTGCGCTGTCCTCGAGCATGACCAAGCGTTCGTAGACCGCAGGGTTACCGATCTTGATGCGTCTGCCGCTGATGAGTTGGGAGAGCATGGGCGCGGACAGGCCCAGGACCTGGGCCAGCCTGCGCTGCGTAATACCGTAGACCCCCACCACGGCGCCAAAACGCTCTGATAGCGGCTGACCGTACAGCCGGATCTGTTGATTGATGTTTTCAGAGCTCACACGGTCATCTTGGCACAGACAACCGGGGGAAAACCCGAGAGCACGTCCCGGACTCAGCCCAGGACGCGATCCATCCAGGCCTGCGGGTCGTGGATCTCCACCTCGGTGGGCAGGGTCTCGGGTGAGGTCCACACCGTGTTGAAGCGCTCCATGCCCGCACGCTCCACGATGTACTCCACGAACTTCTGGCCGTTGCTGTACTGGCGCATCTTGGCGTCCATGCCCAGCAGGGAACGAATGAACCGGTCCAGGGCGCCGTGGGTCGCGGAGCGGTCGTCGAAGCGGCGGCGGATGGTCTTCACGGAGGGCACGATGGAAGAGTCCACGGCGTCCATGACGGCGTTGGCGTGACCCTCGAGCAGGGACATCACCGCCGTCACGTGGGAGACCGTGTCACGTTCGGCGTCCGTGAGCAGATGGGTCATGGGACCCAGACCCGCGTCCGGGCGGCCGGCGGAGCGGCCCGTGATCGACGCCGCGGCGGCGCGCAGGCGATCCCACGCGGACGCGTCCAGCGAACCCAGGCGGGAGATCTGCTCGAGCATGTGATCGCGCAGCCACGGGGCCGCCGCGAACTGCACACGGTGGGTCTGTTCGTGCAGGCACACCCACAACCGGAAGTCCTCGGGGGCCACGTTGAGTTCGTGCTCGGTCCACAACACGTTGGGTGCCACGAACATGAGCCGGCCCCCGGGGTGGGAACGGGCCGCCTGTTCGGAGACGAGCCCGGCGTAGGGGTCGTACTGCCCCAGGACCTTGGCGGACAGGAAACCCACCAGGGCCCCCATCTCCGCGGCGATGGCCGTGGGCGCCACGCCCCGCAGGGCGGCGTCGAACGTGCCGGGGTCCTTGGCGTGCAACCGGTCGAAGACGGGCTGGACGAGCACGGAGAACGTCTGCGTGTTGGCCTTGGCCCAGCCCGCGCGATCCACCACGAGCACGGTGGAGTCCCGCAGGTTCTCCGCGGCGTTCAGACGCGTGATCGCGTGGACGTGGTGCACCGATTCATGTGCGAAGTAGCGCAGGGACTCCACGGCGCGGGACATCTCACGCGGCCCGGGCGTGGGGCCCGGCGGGGTCAGTTTGGCAGCGATCTGGGCGGCTGCGTCCCAGTCCACGAGCGAACGACGTGTCAGTTCTTGGCTCATGCGCTCACTCAATCACACCCGGGCGGTCACGCGAATGGGCGGAGGCTGGAAACTCCCGGGGCACGGCGCGTTCCGCGAGTGGTCGGCTCACGCAGATCTCGCGAGCGCGGCCACCGTGCGATCCACGGTGTCCTTGGCCCGGGTGGTGTCCCCGCTGACCCCGTTGAGCACCAGGGAGTACACGAGCACGCTGCCGTCGGCGCGTTGCACGTACCCGGACAGCGCCACGACGTCCAGCAGGGTCCCGGTCTTGGCCCGGGTGACACCGCGCGCCGCGGCCTCCGCCGGGTCGTCGAAGCGCTCCGAGAGCGTTCCCTGGGCTCCCGCCAGTGGCAGCCCCCGGCCGTACGGACCGTAGCGGGGATCCGTGACCAGGGTGTCCACCGCGCGGGCGAGTGTGGTGGCGCTGACCCTGTCCTGCTGCGCCATCCCGCTCGCGTCCGCGGCCCGCAGGCCCTCGGTGTCGATCCCGTGCTCGGCCAGGGCGGCCGGGATCAGCTCCTGCACACCCGTCACGCTGCCCTCACGTCCGGAGGCCACCGCGGCGACCCGCGCGAGGCTCTCGGCGAGGGAATTGTCCGAGTGCGCGAGCATATAGGCACTCTGTTCGGACACGGGCGCGGATGCCACGCGCGCGAGCCCCACGGCGTCCTCCGGGGCACTCGCGGCACCTCCCACTGTGACGCTCGCCCCGGCGCCCAGGCGCTGTTCGAGCTGGCGCGCGAATTCTCGCGCGACCGCGGCCGCGGGGTCCTGGGGCCGTTCGCCGCGGGAGCCCGGGTCCGCGCCGTCCGCGGTGGGCACCCGGTGGGAATACAGGGCCACGGGCGCCACACGGGTGATCTCCCCGGCGGCGATGTCCTCCCCCTCCCACGCGGGGTTCAGCTCCGGTCCGGCGAACAGGTCCGTGTCCAGTTCCACGGTCCACTGCCCGGAGGCCGCGGCATCGGGATCGTCCTGTCGCAGGGCCTGCGCGGTGCGTTCCGCGAGCGTCCCCAGTCCCGCATGACCGTTGACCGCATCCGCCCGCCCCTCGCCCGGAGCGAGCAGGGTGTCGCCACCGGCCACCAGGACGAGTTTCCGCGGCTGATCCCCCCGGACCACGGTGGTCTCCAGTCGTTCGTACGGGTCCACGGTCGCGGCCAGCGCCAGGGCGGTCAGCACCTTCTGGTTCGACGCCGGCACCATGGGCCGCTCCGGCGACCGCCCCGCGACCACGGTGTCCTCCCCCGCCACCACCACGGCGGCTGCCACGGTTCCCGGGGCCCCGGTCAGACCCGTGTCCAGGGCCTCCGCCACGCCCTCGGCATCCACCGTCCCGGACGCTGCCGCCAGACCGGCCACAGCGGGATCGGACGACGCCGCGGCGTCGTCCGCGTCCTGCGCGTGCTGCCATGCCGGCCGTAGCTCCGCGACGACCGCGGGCACGGCGAATGTTGCCGCGACGAGCACCGCGAGCGCGAGCAGTGCACACGCGAGGGGCCAGGAGCGGCGACGCGCGGAGGTACTCGGTGGGGGTGCGGGCATGGCCCTCATTCTCCCGTACCCGCCCGACACGGACAACGCACCGAGCGCCGTCGTACGCCGAACACCGGACCGCTACGGGCGGGCGCTGCCCTACGGCGCGGCCACGGCCGGTATCGTGGGAGCATCCGATCGAACGCGCGGCGGCTCGGCGCTGTCCCGCGCGGTACCCGGGTGCGCGAACCGCCCGGCACACAGCACTACGACCCGAGGAGTTTCACCATGGAGCTTGACGTCACCATCGAGATCCCGCGGTATTCCCGCGTGAAGTACGAGATCGACCACGAGACCGGTCGACTCCGCCTGGACCGCGTACTCTTCACCTCCATGCAGTACCCCACGCACTACGGCTACTTCGAGAACACCCTGGGCGAGGACGGCGACCCGCTGGACGCCATGGTCATCCTGGACGTGGACGTGGTCCCCGGTGTGATCGTGGAGGCCCGGCCCATCGCCGTGTTCAACATGACGGACGAGGCCGGCGGGGACGCCAAGATCCTGTGCGTGTCCACGGACAAGCGCTACGACGAGATCCAGGGTCTCGAGGACGTCAACGAGTTCAAGCAGAAGGAGATCCAGCACTTCTTCGAGCGCTACAAGGACCTGGAGCCCAACAAGTGGGTCAAGGGCGAGGGCTGGGACGGCAAGGAGGCCGCGGAGCGGCTCATCGTGGAGGCCCAGCAGCGCTTCGAGCAGTCCCACTACGACAGCGCCGCGGAGGCCGAGCAGGACGACTGAGTCCGCCCCCTCCACCCGGGGTCCCCGTGGTCGGTGTGCGCACCGAGCACGGGGACCTCACCCGTGCACACCGGCTCGGTGACGGTCACGCCCGGTGACTCCGCATCCCGCGCCCCTCGGAACCGCGGGCGCTTATGCCTGTCGGCGGGCCGTGGTGGGATGATCCTGCGGGACGCGGCCGCGAGAACCCGGTGGTCCCCTGCGCTTCGGAAAGGTGGTACCCGTGTTCGATCCGCACGCACGTGAACACGGGCACGTCTACGTCTTCCACGGCACCGAGTCCACGCAGGTCCTGGGCCCCGAGCACCTCATGGGTCATGTGCGCACGCTGCTGTCGGCGGCCGGAACCGATCCGGCGCCCGAGCCGTCCCTGCACCCGGACATCGTCCCGCGCCCCTACACCTCGGAATCCCATCAGGATCCCGGTGACCCGGCACCCGAACACTGGATGCACGTGCGTAGCACGGTCACGGAAGTCTCCGTGGACCTCGGGGCGGACGCCTTCTGGGACCGGGTGGACAAGGGCAGTTGGGCCACGTGGCAGGACCGCTGGCCCGATCCCCCGGGGGGACCGTTGTTCCCGCCCAGCGCACCGGACTGGCTCGTGCGCGCCCCGCGATGGGAACTCGATCCCCTGGCTCCGGCACTCGGCCCCGCGGCGTCGGGCGGGTGGGTACGCAGTCCCGCGCGGGCGTGGGGTTCCGGGGAGCCCGCGGTCCCCCGCGACCCCTCTGACCGGCCCGGTGATCCCGCCCGCCCGGAGCCCGGAGGCACCGGCGTGGGGCTGTTCCAGCTCACGGACCTCGAGTCCTTCTGGGTCTTCGCCCCCGCGGCGGACGTCGCGGACATCATGGCGCGCTGCGAAGCGCTTGTCACCGACCACCCCGCCTTCACGTGGCTCACCGGGTACTTCGACGCCCGGGACATCGCCGGGTCACTGCGGCTGCCGTCCCCGTGCCTGCCCATCCTGGAAGCGGACCTCGCGAGCGCGGGTTATGCCGTGGACACGTGGTGGTGACGCCGCAGCCACCCGCTCACGCGAGCGGGCATTGACGTGTTCGACCGTTGACCCGGCCGCCGTTCCCCGACCGGGCACCGCCTCGGACGCCCATAGCGCGGGTACCCATTGGCCCAGGGCTCACTCGCACAGGCGCAACAGCGTCGCGGCCGCCGGACGGGCCTGCCACTCCTCGTTCCACAGGGAGCGCACCACGGCCTTGGACACCGCTTGGGGTGTGATCCCGAGCTGCTGGGCCACGGTCTTCTGCTGACCTCTGGCTCCGGGGACCAGCAGGTCCACCACGCGCCACTCGGCCTCGCTGCGCTCGCTCACGATCCGGCCCACGAGCTTGAGCACCGCCTGGGCCTGCTCCGCGGCCGTCGCGTCCACCGCGCTGACCCGCACGGCCGCCCGCTCGGTGTCACGGCCCGGTTGCGCAGCGAGGTGACCGTGGTTCATGCCCGGCCCCTCGGCGGTCACGGCCACGCGGCCGTCCTCGTGGTCCACGCGCGTGAGGAACACGTCCCCCACGCCGATGCCCACCGCATAGCGGTCCTCGCGCACGGCGATCATGGCCGCCGCGACCGCGGCGTGGGCGTCCTCGGTCAGACCGCGCACCTCACCCGGCGCCATGGGCTGGAACGGGGCGCGCGCGGGCACGTCACGCAGGCGCCGACACAGTTCGTGGTCCATGGCGGGGTCGGGGCGGGACGCGTCCGCCACACGCTGGGTCAGGGTCAGGACGAACACGGTTCCAGTATCGCAGTTCCGCACCGGGCAACCCGGCCACGACGCCGCGCATTTCCCGAACCGGACGTCCCGCTCAGAGCAGCGTGTGCAGGATGGCCGCGGCGCCGTCGTCGTACACGCTGCCGGTGACCTCGCGGGCGACCTGCTCGACCTCGTCCGGGGCCTGACCCATGGCCACACCGCGCGCGGCCCATTGCAGCATCTCGATGTCGTTACGCCCGTCCCCCATGGCCACGGTGTGCGCGGGGTCCACGTCCAGCTGCTTGCGGATCTGCTCCAAAGCGCTGGCCTTGGAGACGCCGTTCGCGGCGACGTCGAGCCACGAGGACCAGCCCACGGAGTAGGCGACGCCGTGCAGACCGGCCTGCTCGATGGCCTGAGCGAAGTCCCCGGGGGCGTCCGTGGCGCTGTAGACCACGAGCCGCACCGCGGGCATCTCGGAGAGCTCCTGAAGGTCCACGCCCACGGCCTCGATCCCGAAGGACGAGTCCTGGAAGCGTTCGGTCGAGTAGAACTGCCCATCCACGCCCTCGAGGGCGAACTTGGCGGTGGGCAACTTGCTGGACAGCGCCCGCAGCGCGTTGGAGGGGTCGAAGCTCACGCGGTCGGTGATCTCGTAGCGCTGCTCGAGCTGCGGGTCCAATCGCAGGGTCACGCCCCCGTTGGAGCACACCGCGAACCCGGAGTGGATGTGGCCCTGGCGGATCACGGGCAGCGTGGCGCCTTTGGAGCGGCCCGTGGCGATCACCACGTGGTGGCCGGCGCCCACGACGGCGCGCAGGGTGTCCTTCACGCCGCGGGACATGTGGCCGTCGTGGTCCACGAGGGTCCCGTCCACGTCCAGCGCCACGAGGTACCGGACGCCCTCTTCCCTGGTCCAGGAACTCGAACGGGGGGTCTGCATTTTCATGGGCGCGAACGCCGCTGCAGCACTCTGTGCCTTCTCCTCGGTGTGCCGGTCATCGATGCCGGCCTGGATATCAGTCATGACAGTCATGGTGTCACATCACCATCGATGCATGTCTTGCGATGGACCGCCCGGTGACGGGAGCGTGAAGTTCCCGGGCGATGTGCGTCACCCGACTGGGCGCAGGACCTCCTGGCCGCGCAGGTACGGGCGCAAGATCTCGGGGACGACCACGGAGCCGTCCTGTTGCTGATGAGTCTCGAGGATCGCCACGAGCCAGCGGGTCGTGGCGAGCGTCCCGTTGAGCGTGGCCACCGCGCGGGTCCCGCCCTTCTTGGTCCTGCCCTGGGCGTCCGTGGTCTCAGGCAGGCGTTCCCGGATGTTGAGCCGGCGCGCCTGGTACGTGGTGCAGTTGGATGTGGAGGTCAGCTCACGGTACTTGCCCTGGGTGGGGATCCACGCCTCGCAGTCGAACTTGCGGGCCGCGGAGGTCCCGAGGTCCCCGGCCGCGGTGTCGATCACGCGGTAGCTCAGCCCACACGCCCGCAACATCTGCTCCTCCCACGCGAGCAACCGCTCATGCTCGGCGGCGGCGTCCTCGGGGTGGCAGTAGACGAACATCTCGAGTTTGTTGAACTGGTGCACGCGGATGATCCCGCGGGTGTCCTTGCCCGCGGAACCGGCCTCGCGGCGGTAGCACGAGGACCAGCCGGCGTAGCGCAGCGGCCCGTCGCTGAGGTCCAGGATCTCGTCCGCGTGGTAGCCCGCGAGCGCGACCTCGGACGTGCCCACGAGGTAGAGGTCGTCCTTGCCCACGCGGTAGATCTCGTCGTCGTGCTCCACGTCGAATCCCGTGCCGTTCATGATGGCCGGGCGCACCAGGTTGGGCGTGGACATGGGGATGAACCCGTTGTCCAGGGCGAGGTCTTGGGCCGCGAGCAACAGGGCCGTCTCGAGGCGGGCGACGTCCCGTTTGAGAAAGTAGAAGCGCGAGCCGGAGACCTTGGCCCCGCGTTCCATGTCGATCCCGTCCAGCGACTCCCCCAGCTCCAGGTGGTCCCGGGGTTCGAAGCCCTCGGCCTCGAAGTCGCGCGGGGTGCCCTCGGTGCGCAACAGGACGAAGTCGTCCTCGCCGCCGGATGGGATGCCCTCCACGATCAGGTTGGGGAACTGGGCCACGAGCTCCTGCTGGGTGAGCTGGGCGGCGTCTGCTTCTGCCTGGGCGGCCTTGACGTCTGCGGCGAGCTGCTTGACCTGGGCGAGCAACTGTTGCTTCTCCTCACCCTGGGCCTTGGCCACCTTCTTGCCGAACGCGTTCTGCTCCGCGCGCAGGGACTCGAAGTCGGTGATCGCCCCGCGCCGCCGGGAGTCCGCCTCCAGGATGCGGTCCACCAGTCCCGCGTCCGCCCCCCGGGCGGTCTGGGAAGCACGGTAGGTCTCAGGGTCGGCGCGCAGGTCGTTGATGTCGATCACCCGTCCAGGGTATCCAACGAAACGCACGGGTGCGCGATCCGACGTGGAGGCGGCGCCCGGCCCGCGCGCCAGTAGACTGGCCGCGTCCGACAGCCGCCTTTCGAACGATCCAGGAAGGGGACTCCGGTGCCGCAGCACACAGTGGAACCCCAGCGAGTGGCCGTGGTGATCAACCCCATCAAGGCCCAGGCAGACGCAGCACGGGACGCGGTGATCATCGCGTGCCGCAAGGGTGGTTGGGCGGATCCCGTCTTCTACGAGACAGAAGTGGACGATCCCGGGTTCTCCATGGCCCGCGGCGCCGTCGAGGAGGGCGCGGACGTCGTGCTCGCCGCGGGCGGTGACGGCACCATCCGTGCCGTGGGCGAGTCGCTGGCCGGCGGGGGCATCCCGCTGGGGCTCGTGCCGCTGGGCACCGGCAACCTGCTGGCGCGCAACCTCAAGGCGGACCTCGCGGACCCGCACCACTCCGTGGACGTGGCGCTGTTCGGGTCCCAGAAGGCCATCGACACCGTGGCCGTGCACCTCGAGACGGACGACGACCGCACCGAGGACCACCGCTTCCTGGTCATGGGCGGCGCGGGTTTCGACGCCCAGATCATGGCCGACACCAAGGACGACCTCAAGGACCTCGTGGGGTGGGCCGCCTACGGCGAAGCCGGCTTCCGGCACCTGTTCAACCGGCCCCGCTGGGCGCGCTACAGCATCGACGACGGCCCCTGGGAGTCCAAGCTCGTACGCTCCGTGATGGTGTGCAACTGCGGCGAACTCACCGCCGGGTTGATCCTGGTGCCGGAGGCCAAGATCGACGACGGCGTGCTGGACCTCGTGGTGATGACCCCGCGCTCGCTCGTGGGCTGGCTGGGCATGGTTGCCAAGGTCGCGTTCCGCCACCGCCACGAGCTGCCCGTGATCGACTACCGCAGCGGCAAGAAGGTCCGGGTGGAGTTCCACGAACCCATCGAGTACCAGGTGGACGGCGATCCCCTGGGGCGGATCAAGGCGTTCGAGACCACCATGCACCACAAGTCCCTGCAGGTCCGCGTGCCACCGACCCAGGCCGACTGATCCGCACGCGAACGGCCCGGTCCCTCCTCTCGGAGGGACCGGGCCGTTCGTTCATGCGGGCCTCAGGGCCGACGACGCCGCGCGGGCATCATGTGCCGCACGGGCGCCACGCGCCGCACAGGCGCCACGCACCGCGCCGGCTCAGACCGCGCCTGCGAGTCCGAAGATCGCCGCGGCGATCGCGAAGCCCAGCACACCAATGATGGTCTCGAGCACCGTCCAGGTCTTGAACGTGGTGCGCACATCCATCTCCAGGAACCGGCCCACGAGCCAGAACCCGGAGTCGTTGACGTGGGAGAGCACCACGGAACCGGCGGCCACGGCCACGACCATGGCCGCGAGCTGCACCACGTTGTAGTCGGCGGCCAGCACCGCCGGGGCGATCAGACCCGCGGCCGTGGTCAGCGCGACCGTGGCGGAACCCTGCGCCACGCGCATGACCGCGGCGATCAGGAAGCCCGCGATGATCAGGGGGATGCCCAGGTCCGCGAGCACGTCCTCGAGGGCGTTGCCGATCCCGGAGGTGCGCAGCACACCGCCGAACATGCCGCCGGCGCCGGTGATCAGGATGACCGAGCACACGGGGCCCAGGGCGGACTCGAACGTCTTCTCGATCGCGGAACCGCTCACCCCGCGGGCCTTGCCGATGGTCAGCGCGGCGATGATGAGCGTGAGCGTCAGGGCGATGGGCGTCTCACCGATCGCGCGCAGCAGCTCGAACCACGCCTGGGACGAGGTCTCCTCGGAGACCGCTCCGGACTTGGCGAGCGTGCCCAGGCCGGTGTTGAGGAAGATCAGCAGCATGGGCAGCAGCAGCATGGCCACCACGATGCCCACCGCAGGGGGGTTGCGGACGTCCTCGGCCTGGCCCAGGATCGCGGGGACCGGGAGCTTGATCCGGCGCCCCGAGAACTTGCCGAACAGGTAGGAGGAGACGTACCACGTGGGGATCGCGCAGATCAGGCCCACCAGGATGATGTAGCCCACGTTCGCCTCGAAGAACGTGGCGGCGGTGACCGGACCCGGGTGGGGCGGCAGGAACACGTGCATCACGGAGAACGCGCCCACGGCGGGCAGCGCGTACGTGAGCACGCTGCCGCCCAGTCGGCGTGCGACCGAGAAGACCACGGGCAGCATGACCACCAGACCGGCGTCGAAGAAGATGGGGAAGCCGAACAGTAGGGAGGCCACACCCAGGGCCAGCGGCGCGCGCTTCTCCCCGAACGCGCGGATGAGCCGGTCCGCGAGCACCTGGGCGCCGCCCGAGGTCTCGAGCAAGCGGCCCAGCATGGCTCCCAGCCCCACGAGCAGCGCCACGCTGGCGAGCGTGTTACCGAAGCCGTAGAGCAGGACGGGCACCACCTGGGAGGTGGGGATGCCCGTGGCGAACGCCGTGAGCGCCGAGATGATGATCAGCGCGAGGAAGGCGTGCACGCGGAATGTGATGATCAGCACCAACAACACCGCGATGGCCGCCGCGGCGATCAGCAGCAACGGCCCGGCTGTCAGTGTCTGACTCCAACCCTCGATCTCCATGGACGTCAATGTCCTTTCAGGTTGTTGACCCATGAACGGGCCTGGATGAAGGCGGCGTCGCTGTAGTGCTTGGCCACGTGGACCGCGCGCCCGTCGGCGCGGGGGTAGGACCCGAGGAATCGGGTGCGGGGGCAGATCCGGCGCACACCCATGAGGGCTTCGGAGACCCGGTCCTCCCGGATGTGGCCGTCGATGTCCACCGAGAAGAAGTAGTCGCCCAGGTGGGTGCCCGTGGGGCGGGACTCGATGCGGGTCAGGTTGACCCCGCGCGTGGCGAACTGCTCGAGGATCTCCAGCAGCGCCCCGGGACGGTCCTCCCACAGCGGGATCACCAGGGACGTCTTGTCCGCCCCGGTGGGCTCGGGCATGGGTGCATCTGGGCGGGCCACGAGCACGAAACGCGTGACCGCGTGCTCGTTGTCCCCGATGTCCTCGGCCAGCACGTTCAGCTCGGGGTGGCGCTGCACGACCACGGGGGAACACACGCCGGCGTCGTAGCCCAGGCCCTCGGTGCTCACCCCGCCCGTGCCGTCCAACATGTCCATGGCCGAGGCCGCCGTGGAGGACGCGGGGACGTAGCTCACGCCTGGGAGGTTCTGTTCGACCCAGCCGCGGATCTGCGCCCAGGCGTGACTGTGGGTCGCCACGGCGTGGACGTCGGACAGGCGCACGCCCGGCGGGGCCACGAGGACGAACTGGATGGGCACCAGGATCTCGCGCAGGATCCGCAGTTCGGCACCGAAGGAGACGTCGTCGAGCGTGGCGGTCACGCCGCCCTCCACCGAGTTCTCGATAGGCACCACGGCGGCGTCCACACGTTCCTCTCGAACGGCCGCGAGCGCGGCCGGGACGGAGCTCATGGGGGTGCACGCGGCGTCGTCGACCCCCGGGACCTGCCTCAGTGCCGCCTCGGTGAACGTGCCCTCGGGGCCCAGGAAGGCGTACTCACGAGCGCATGGCCCCGGGTCCACAGGACCCGAGGCCACGCCGGACAGTGCTGCGTTCACAGAACGCGCGCCGTTTCCCCGGTCTCGGACACGATGGGCTTCTCCGCGTCCGCCCACGCGCCCATGCCGCCCACCACGTTGACGGGGTCGTACCCGTACTGCGCGAGGTACGCGGTGGCGCGCAGCGAGCGGCCGCCGGAACGGCAGATCACGTAGACGTCCTGATCCAGCGGGACCTCGTCCGTGCGCTCCGCGAGCTGCGACAGCGGCAGGTGCTGGGCACCGTCGATGTGCCCGGCATCCCACTCGTTCTGTTCGCGCACGTCCAGGATGGGTGCGCCCGCCGGGATCTCGTCCACGGTGGCGGACGGCAAGTTGTTCACGTTGTCCATGGCGTCCCTCGTCGTTCGACTGCTCAGTTCACTCGGACCCCCACCATAGCGGCAGGGCGCGGTGTTCAGCGCCGACGGCGCGGGGTGCCGCGGGCGACGTCGCTCAGCGCACGTCGGTGCCGGTCCTGTCGTGCTCGGACGGGTGCGAGCGCCCCAGCTCGGACAGGCCGTGCTTGGCCACGTGACGCGTGGAGATCTCGTAGCCGATGTCGGTGCCCACGAGGATCACGATGCCCGCGATGAGGCTGTAGTACCAGTGCGGGTTGGTCATGTCGAACATGATGTACAGGCTCAGCAGGATCAGGAACGCGAGGCACACGTAGTTGGTCACGGGAACGTCGGGCAGCTTGAAGGACACGCCGCGCGCCTGACCGTGGGCCGCGAGGTTGCGCAGCGAGCGGGCGCACGCGTACAGCGTGGCGTTCACGCGTGAGAACGCGCTCGTGACCACCGGTTCCCAGAACGGTCTGGACACCCTCGCCCGCGTGATGATCGATCCGGGGGTACGTCATCCTCGCGGAAGCGCCTTCCTACTCGGGCGCCATGGCCGTGTTCGCGGGCGCCCAGGCGGAGGTCGTCCACGTGGCGATCGACCACGAGGGGCTGACCCCGGACGAACTCGAGGAGACCATCGAGGAGCTCGAGTCCCAGGACCGGGGCATCAAGTTCCTGTACACCATCCCGAGTTTCCAGAACGCGGGCGGGACCATGATGCCGCAGCAGCGCCGCGACCGGATCTGTGAGGTCCGCGCCGCGCACCCCGTGCTGATCGCGGAGGACAACCCCTATCGCCTGCTGGGCTTCGAGGGTCAGACTGCCCGTGCCATGCGCGCGGACGACGAGAACGTGGTCTACCTGGGCTCGGCGTCCAAGATGTTCACGCCGGGTCTGCGCGTGGGCTGGACCGTGGCCCCCGATTCGCTCGCCACGATCCTGTGTCTGCAGAGCGAGGCCCCTGTGCTCAGTCCCTCGGCCTTCGCTCAGGAAGTGGTCGCCGGGTGCCTCGAGAAGTACGACTGGCGTTCCGTGCTGGACGAGTACCGCGTGCTGTACGGCAAATGGGCCCAGACCCTGATGGACGCGTTCGACTAGCACATGCCCGACGGTGTGACCTGGACCCGCCCCGAGGGCGGCTTCTACTCGTGGATCACCCTGCCGCAGGACGTGGACTCCTCCGACCTGTGCATGGAGGGCATCGACAAGGGCGTGGTGTTCGTCCCGGGCACCGCGTTCTCCACGGACTGCCGCGGTGAGTACGAGGTGCGCATGTCCTTCTGCCACCCCGCCGATGGCGAGATCCGCAAGGGTGTGGAGATCTTCACCACCACCCTGAAGAAGGCCATGAACGCCTGATCGGTTCGCCCGAACGCCACGGCGCCGGTGTCAACAATTCTGAGGCCCGGCGCCGTCGTTCTGCCGGGCCGTATCCGCTGCGACCTAGACTGATGGATCGAGGACTGCGGTTGCCCGATCCTTGCACTCCGCTTCGTGGGGGCGCCGTCGCGGGGGTCGGCGCACCATCACACAACTGTGTCGGCGCCGGGGCCGGCCGTTAGGAGCCCGTTCCATGTTCCGCCTCTTCCACAACGCCACGGTGCACGCCATGAATCCGGCCACCGGATGGACTCCCCAGGCCCAGTGGCACTCCCACGACATGCCCCATCCGGACGCCATCCTGACCTCCGACGACCGCATCGTGGCCGTGGGCGACTACCAGCGGCTCAAGGACCTCGCGCCGCTCGGCACCGAACGTACCGATCTCGGCGGCACCTACGTGCTCCCGGGCATGGGCGACGGCCACATCCACTCGGCCATGTACTTCCGCTCCCTCATCGAGCCGGACATGCGCCACTGCACGTCCCTGGAGTCCGCGCTCGAGGTGCTACGCCCGTTCGTGGAGCGAGGCATGGCGGACGAGTCCATCACGTGGATCTTCGGCGGGCAGTGGAACGTCAACGCGTGGGACGTCCCCGAGCTGCCGGACCGCCACGCGCTGGACACCGTGGCCCCGGACATCCCCGTGGCCCTGGGGTCCCTGGACTGGCACACCCTGTGGTTGAACTCCAAGGCGCTGCGGGAGCTGGGCCTGGACCGGAACGTCAAGGACCCTGACGGCGGCGAGTTCGTGCGGGACGAGCACGGTGAGCTCACCGGCGTGATCCGGGAGGCCGCGGCCATCCCCATCCGGGACGGGCTCATGCAGTCGGACGTCTCCGGCAACATCGACGACTACCTGCCCCTGGGTCAGCGTGAGCTGCTCAAGCGGGGCATCACATCCATCCACGACATCGACGGCGCGGACTGCCTGTACGCGTACCAGAAGCTGCGCGAACGCGGCGAGCTGGACATCCGCATCCACAAGGTGCTGCACCAGGAACAGGTCCACGACGCCATCCGGCGCGGGATCCGCACGGCCTCCGGGGACGAGTGGATCTCGATCGGCCCGCTCAAGCTCTTCGCGGACGGCGCCCTGGGCTCGCACACGTGCCACATGTCCGAGGCGTGGCCGGGCACCGAGAACCACGGCATGACGGTCACGTCCCCGCACGAGCTCGAGCACTGGATCGGTCTGGCGGCGTCCGCCGGGATCGCCACGGCCGTCCACGCGATCGGTGACCAGGCCACCACGGAGGTGCTGGACGCGTTCGCCAAGAGTCAGTCGATCGCCCGGGTCTTCGGCCTGCGCCAGCGCGTGGAGCACGCCCAGTACATGAAGCGCTCGGACGTCCCCCGGTTCCGTAAGCTGGGAGTCACCGCGTCCATGCAGCCCATGCACTGCACGGCGGACATCCCCATGAACGACTTCCTGTCCGAGCGCGACCTCGTAGCCTACGGGTGGAACAGTCTGCGCGAGGCCGGCGCCGAGCTCGTGTTCGGTTCCGACGGCCCCGTAGAGGACCCCAACCCGTTCCAGGGCATCCACGCGGCCATCACCCGCACACGGGACGGCGCGCCCGAGGGCGGGTGGCAGCCCCACGAGCGGCTCCCGCGCGCGGAGACCGTGTACTACTACACCCACGCGGTGGCCCGCGCGTCCTACGAGGAGAACCTCAAGGGCTGCCTGGCCCCGGGGATGCTCGCGGACTTCGTGAGCGTGGACCGCGACATCTTCTCCGAGGACGCCGAGGGCGTGAAGGACACCGTGGTCGAGGCCACCGTGGTGGGCGCCCAGATCCGCTACCAGCGCGCGAACTGACAGCGCGGGGCACAACGACGACGCTCACGCACGTCCCACGGGCGACGTCGCCCGCGTGCGTCTCCGGGCGACGTCGTCCGGGCGGGTGACCCTGCGGCGTCGTACCCCGCGACCGCGCAGACCGACCGCGCGCTCAGCTCAAGTGCAGGTGCGGGGCCACGAAGGTCCTGGTGGCGTTACGTTCGTTCCCCAGGACCCAGCCCATGCGCTTGAGCGGGCGCAGGGAGATCACCGATTCCTGGATCTCCACGTCCGAGACGAGACTCTGGATGGCCTGCTCGGCCTCGATGATCTCCCCCACGGAGGAGAGCCACATGACCACCATCATGTTGGAGCGCCCCGTGATGGAGGAGACCACGCGGGTGCGTGGGTCCTTCGCGAGTGCCTCGGCCGCGTCCTCGTGCCGATAAGCATTCAAACGCATGAACCACTGCGCGGTCACGGGGGAGGACGAGAGCCCCTGCACCAGGTCGCAGCGAATACTCAACAGCCCGGAGGCCAGGACCTTCTGCAGGTAGCGCCGGGCCGTAGCCGGGTGCAGCCCCGTGCTGCGGGCGATCTCCGCGGCGCTCGCGCGGCCGTCACGCATGAGGGCCTCGATCACCGGGCGCTGGTCCTCCCCGAGCGCGGTGGTTGAGGTGGGCAGGGCGGCCTGTTCGGCGGAGGTCCACGCCTGGGCCGCGGCGCGCTGCTCGTCGCTGAGCTGGTCCAGTCGCCACTTGTCGCCCGCTCGGTGCAGGCGTGACGAGAGCATGAGCTGCACCTTGGCCACGCCCGGCACCTGCGAGATCTGTTCCTCCACGAAACGGGACAGCGATTCCAGGTCGTGACTGAGCACGGTCAACCCCAGGTCCGGGGACGGCGCGAACGCCTCCACGGAGATTACCTCGGGCATCGCGGTGAAGGTGTCCACCACGTGAGCCCAGCCTCCCGGATCGCACGAGATCTCGATGAAGCTGAGCTGGTTGCGGGTGTCCGAGAGGTTGACCTGCGCCGTGATCCACGCGATGCCCGAACGTTCCAGCTTCTCCCACCGGCCGGCGAGCGTGGTGGCGTGCGCGCCCAGGATCTCGGCCGCCTCCCCCCACGTGATGCGCGGCGCCCACTGCAGCAAACTGATCAGTTCCTGATCCTGGGGGGAGAGCTCGCTCTTGATGTGGCCGTTGCTCAGCATGGGTCCTCTGTTTCCTGGGCTCGTGGCACGGGTGGCGCCGGGGTGGCGGCGCGGGCGGTGCCGCTCAGCCGTCCCAGGATGGCGGCATGCGACCCGTGGGACGGACGTACTCCCGGGCCCGACCGCGGCTCCCAACGCCCCATGATGAGTGCGAGGACCGTCCGGTGCCAAGTCGTAACCGAGACGTTCGGACACCCGAGTTGAAATAAGATCGATTCAAGCGACCCAAAATTGTAGAAATTTATGTCATACAGTTGGCTATTTGTATCACATCATGCAGAGCGGCTAGCACGCTGCATGGCTGTTACCCGCGGTGACGACTTGACAGGGCTGATCTGACCCGCCCTCACCTCTCAGGATGCACGACATGTCTACTCCCGCTGCTTCCTCTGAGATAGCCACCGAGACCAACCTCGGCGGCCCGGCGGTCTCCTCCAGGAAAACACTCATCCACACCGGTATCGGCAACGCACTCGAGTGGTACGACTGAAGCATCTACGCAACGTTCTCCATCTACTGCGCGCGTGAGATCTTCAACCCCCAGGCCACCGCCCTGCAGGCGAGCCTGTTGGCCAACGTGGTCCTGATCATTCCCTGCCGTTGTGGGGCAAGCTCTCCGACATCTGGGGCCGGCGTCCGTCGCTGATCATCGGCAATCTGGTGCCGCTGCTGCTGTTCTTCCCGCTCAACGCCATGGTGGGCCAGATGTTCCTCTCCCTGTTCCTGCCCGCCACGAGCGTACGCACCGTGGGCGTGGCCTTCCCGTACGCGGTAGCCGTGGCCATCTTCGGCGGCCCCGCCCCGTACCTTCAGAACTGGATCAGCACGCAGTACTCGGCGGGCATGTTCTCGCTGCACGTGTGCCTGCTGCTGGTGGTCTCCACCGTGGTCGCCTCCATCCTGCCCGAGACCAAGGCCAAGGACCTGCGGCACTAGGGTCCGCCTTCTCCCGGTACGACGTCGCCCCCGCACCTTCTCGGTGCGGGGGCGGCGTCGTCGTACAGGGCCGGGTCCCGGATGTGGAACCCGGCCGTGCGGGAATTACTTCTTGGGGGTATGCAGCAGCTTCTTGTTGGCGAACTCCTCGATGCCGAACGGGCCGAGCTCACGGCCCACACCGGAGCGCTTGACGCCGCCGAAGGGCAGGTCCGGAGCGGTGCCGGTGACCTCGTTGACGAACACCATGCCGGAGTCCACACGCTTGGCGACCTCCAGGGCCTCGGCCTCGTCGGCGCCGAACACGGAACCGCCCAGACCGAACGAGGAGGAGTTGGCCAGCTCGATGGCCTCGTCCACGTCCTTGACCTTGTAGACCACAGCTACCGGGCCGAAGATCTCCTCGGCGTAGGCGCGCATCTCGGGGGTCACGTCCGCGAGCAGCGTGGCCTCCATCCAAGCACCGGGCTTGTCCAGCTTCTTGCCGCCGGCCAGCACCGTGGCACCCTTGTCCACGGCGTCCTGGACCTGCTCCATGATCTCGTCACGCGCGGACACGGTGCACAGCGGGCCCAGGAAGGTCTTCTCGTCCGTGGGATCGCTCGGGGTGATCCCCTGCACGGCCTGCGCGAAGTTCTCCACGAAGGTCTCGTACGCGTCCTCGAGCACGATGAACCGCTTGGCGTTGGTGCACGCCTGGCCGTTGTTGTTCATGCGCCCATTCACGGCCTGCTTAACGGTGCGTTCCACGTTCTTATCGTCGAGCACGATGAAGGGGTCCGAACCGCCCAACTCCAGCACAACCTTCTTGAGGTTCTTGCCGGCGGTCGCGGCCACGGAGGCACCCGCACGCTCGGAGCCCGTGAGGGACACACCCTGGACGGCGGGGTCCGGGATGATGATCTCCGCGATCTGGTCGCTGGACGCGAACACGTTGATGTAGACGTCCTCGGGGAAGCCCGCCTCGTGGAACAGCTCTTCCTGCACCAGCGCGGACTGCGGGACGTTACCGGCGTGCTTGAGCAGGATGGTGTTGCCCAGCATCACGTTGGGGGCCGCGAAACGGGCCACCTGGTAGTACGGGAAGTTCCACGGCATGATGCCCAGCAGGACACCCGTGGAGTCCAGGACCACACGGGCCTCTCCCCCGGTGGAGGGTGTCAGGCTGCGGCCCTTCATGAACTCCTCCGCGTTGTCCGCGTAGTAGTCGTAGATCGCGGCGACGATCTGGACCTCGCCCGCGGCCTGCGCGGCCGGCTTGCCCATCTCCTCCGTGAGGATCGCGGCGAGCTCGTCCTGACGCTCGCGGTACAGCTCCGCCATCTTGTGCATCAGCTGAGCGCGCTCGGCCACCGGGACATTGCGCCAGGAGGAGTACTCCTTGGCGGAACGCTGGACGGCGTCCTTGATCTCCTGATCCGTGGCGGTGTCGAACTTCTTGAGGGTCTCACCCGTTGCAGGGTTGATTGTTGCGTAAGCCATGCTGTGAGCGTATGCCCCGCCACACTCTCACGACATAGCGTTCACCGAGGGCGAGACTTCATGACACCTACCCCCCACCCCGCGCCGTCATTCCCCTCTCTGCCGGGACCTGATGCCCACGACGCCGCTGCTTCCGCGGCCAAGGGGGCCCAGCGCCGTCGTCCTCCGCCCGCTGTCGATGACACGAACTCGCACACAAGCCCCGGGGGCGCCGTCCGCGCGGACAATGGAGCGCAACAACCTCTACATCCTCGACATCCCAGGACGGCATGCATGACACACGAACGCCATCTCCCGGAGCACGGCGCAGGGTTCAAGAAGGTCCTGGGGCGGCTGGACGCCATCGCCCTGGGCGTGGGGGCCATGATCGGCTTCGGCTGGGTGGTCCTCACGGGAGGCTGGCTGAACGACGCCGGGACCATGGGCGCGGTGCTCGCTATGGTGGCCGGCGGGGCGATCATGGCCGTGGTGGGCCTGGTGTACGGCGAACTCGTGGCCGCGATGCCCGCCGCGGGCGGTGAGCACAACTACCTGCTGCGGGGCATGGGTGCCAGGTGGGCATTCATCGGCTCGTGGGCGATCACGGTCGGGTACATCACGATCGTGGCGTTCGAGGCCGTGGCCGTACCTCGCACCGTGGAGTACATCTTCCCGAACCTCAGCCACGTCCCGCTGTGGACGATCGCCGGATTCGAGGTGAACCTCACGTGGGCGCTCGTGGGTGCGCTCAGCGCCGTGGTGATCACGTGGATCAACCTACGCGGTGTGAAGCAGGCGTCCACGGTGCAGGTCTTCGTGATCATCTTCCTGGCGATCGTGGGACTCATGATGGTCTTCGGCGCGTTCACGCGCGGCTCGGAACAGAACATGGAGCCCTTCTTCCACAACGGTGTCTCCGGGTTCTCCCTGGTGCTCGTGGTGGTCCCGTTCCTGTTCGTGGGCTTCGACGTGATCCCGCAGGTCTCCGAGGAGATGCACCTGCCGCCCAAGAAACTGGGCGGCACGATCGTCATCTCCGTGCTGATAGCGACCGCGTGGTACGTGATGGTCATCCTCACCACGTCCTCGGCGATGTCCGCACATGACCTCGCGAACGCGGACATCGCCGTGGCGGACGCGTTCGGCAACCTCTTCACCTCGGGCGCCATGGCCAACGTGCTGCTTGCCGGTGGCCTGGCCGGGATCCTCACGTCCTGGAACTCCCTGCTCATGGGTGCCTCACGTCTGCTCTGGGCCCTGGGCAACTCCCGGATGCTGCCCCGCTGGTTCGCCAAGCTGCACCCCAAGTACGGGACCCCCTCCAATGCCCTGCTGTTCGTGGGGGCGCTGTCCTTCATCGCCCCGTTCTTCGGCACCGAGATGCTCGGCTGGCTCGTGGACTCCGGCTCGCCCTCGATCGTGGTGGCGTACCTGCTGGTGTCGATCGTGTTCGTGATCCTGCGACGCCGCGAACCGGAGATGGAGCGGCCCTACCGGATCGGCGGGAAGCACCACGGCGGTGTGGTGATCGGTGTGCTGTCCGTAGTGCTTTGCCTGGGACTCGCTGTGCTGTACCTGCCCGGGATGCCCGCGGGGTTGGGCACCGCCCCCTACGTGATCTTCGCGCTGTGGTGGGTCCTGGGGCTGATCTTCATGCTGCGCATCCCGCGCGGGATCGCCCCCGGCGCGGACGCCGAGGAGCGGCTCGTGGCAGTGAGCGAGTCACGAACCCGCAGCCGCTGATCGCACCGTTGCGGCCGGGCATACCATGGAGGAAGGGAGCTATGTCCCACGAGTTCGAGACTGCACCGGACCACGCCGAGTGGAGTTCCCAGAAAGGAACCAGATGAGCATCAAAGACCGGGTTTCAGAAGTCCTCGAGGCCACACCCAAGGGCCTCCTGATCAACGGCGAGTGGCGAGATGCCTCCGACGGCGGGACGTTCGACGTCGAGAATCCCGCGACCGGCGAGGTGCTGGCCACGCTGGCCTCCGCGACCGAGGAGGACTCGCGCGCGGCCATGGACGCCGCCGCGAACGCCCAGGAGTCCTGGGCCCGCACGAGCGCTCGCGAGCGTTCCGAGATCCTACGCAGGACGTTCGACCTCGTCCAGGAGCACAAGGACGATCTCGCACTGCTGATGACCCTGGAGATGGGCAAGCCGTTCAAGGAGTCCCAGGGTGAGGTCGTCTACGGCGGCGAGTTCCTGCGTTGGTTCTCCGAGGAAGCCGTGCGTCACTACGGCCGCTACGTGGACACCCCCGAGGGCAACCTCAAGATGATCGTGTCCCACAAGCCCGTGGGCCCGTGTCTGCTGATCACCCCGTGGAACTTTCCGCTGGCCATGGCCACCCGCAAGGTGGCCCCCGCGGTGGCCGCCGGGTGCACCATGATCCTCAAGCCCGCGCGCCTGACCCCGCTGACCTCACAGTTCTTCGCGAAGCTCATGATCGAGGCCGGCATCCCCGCGGGTGTGCTCAACGTGGTGTCCTCCGCGTCCGCGTCCAACGTCTCCGGGCCCATCATGGAGGATCCCCGGCTGCGCAAGATCTCCTTCACGGGCTCCACCCCGGTGGGCAAGCAGCTCATGAAGACCGCTGCAGACCGCGTGCTGCGTACCTCCATGGAACTGGGCGGCAACGGCCCGTTCATCGTGTTCGAGGACGCGGACCTGGACAAGGCCGTGGATGGCGCCATGGCCGCCAAGATGCGCAACATGGGTGAGGCGTGCACCGCAGCCAACCGCTTCCTGGTGCACGAGTCCGTCGCGGACGAGTTCTCCAAGAAGTTCGCGGAGAAGCTCGACGCCCTCAAGCCCGGCAACGGTCTCGAGGAGGACACCACCGTGGGTCCCCTGGTCGAGAAGAAGGCCCGCGACAGCGTCGCCGAATTCGTCCAGGACGCGCTCGACAACGGCGCCGAGGCCGTCGTGGGCGGCAAGGCCGTGGACGGGCCGGGGTACTTCTTCGAGCCCACCCTGCTGACCGGTGTGACCGAGCAGTGCCGCGTGTTCAAGGAGGAGATCTTCGGCCCCGTGGCCCCCGTGATCACGTTCAAGGACGAGGACGACGCCGTCCGCCTGGCCAACGCCACCGAGTACGGCCTGGCGTCCTACGTGTTCACCGAGGACATCTCGCGTGCCCTGCGCATCGGCGACCGCATCGAGTACGGCCTACTGGGCATGAACGTGGGAGTGATCTCCAACGCCGCGGCGCCGTTCGGCGGCGTCAAGGAATCGGGCCTGGGCCGCGAGGGCGGCGCCGAGGGCATCGAGGAGTACACCACCGTGCAGTACATGGGCATGCCCTCGCCCTGGGCCTGAGCACGCCCGCGCCCGTCTGACGGGAGGAGGGCCCCACGAGGGTCCGAACTCCCGGCACCGGCCGCACACGGACCCGCCCCGGCTGGAGCCCCGGATCACCGGGGCTTTCCGGGGCAGATCCGATTATCGAGTTTTCGCGTCCCCGTGCCGCTGTAGTGAAAGGGCAACCGAACATGGCTGACATCGAATACCGGCTCGAGCAGAAGCGCGATCTGAAGACCGCCCTCCCGGGCCCCAAGTCGCAGGAACTCGCGGCGCGGCGGGAGAAGGCGGTCGCGGCCGGCGTCGCCTCCTCCGTGCCCGTCTACGCGGACGAGCTCGACGGCGGCATCATCAAGGACGCGGACGGCAACCAGCTCATCGACCTGGGCTCCGGCATCGCCGTGACCTCCGTTGGCGCCACCGCGCCCAAGGTTGTGGAGAAGGTGCGCGAGGCCGTGGGCAAGTTCACCCATACGTGCTTCATGGTGACCCCCTACGAGGGGTACGTGGAGGTCGCCGAGAAGATCGCGTCCCTGACCCCTGGGGCCTTCGACAAGCGCGCCGCGCTGTTCAACTCCGGTTCGGAGGCCGTGGAGAACGCCGTGAAGATCGCGCGCATGCACACCAAGCGCAACGCGGTCGTGGTCTTCGACCACGCCTACCACGGCCGCACCAACCTGACCCTGGCCATGACCTCCAAGGTCATGCCGTACAAGCAGGGATTCGGGCCGTTCGCCAACGAGGTGTACCGCGTTCCCATGTCCTACCCCTTCCGCGATCCGGAGGGCATGACGGGCGAGGACGCCGCCAAGCACGCCCTGTCCCTCGTGGAGAAGCAGGTGGGTGCGGAGAACGTGGCCGCGATCGTGATCGAGCCCATCCAGGGTGAGGGCGGGTTCATCGTCCCGGCCCCGGGCTTCCTGCCCGCCCTGTCGCAGTGGTGCAAGGACAACGGCGCGGTCTTCGTCGCAGACGAGGTCCAGGCCGGCGTGGCCCGCACGGGCAAGTGGTTCTCCTCCGAGTACGAGGGTGTCGAGCCGGACCTCGTGACCTTCGCCAAGGGCATCGCCGGCGGTATGCCGCTGTCCGGCGTGGTGGGCCGCGCGGAGCTCGTGAACGTGGTGCACGGTGGCGGCCTGGGCGGCACCTACGGCGGTAACCCCGTCGCGTGCGCGGCCGCTCTCGGCGCGATCGAGACCATCGAGGACTGGAACCTCGCGGACCGTGCCCTCGAGATCGAGAAGATCATCAAGGATGAGCTCGGCTCCCGGGCAGAGTCCTCCCCCATCGTGGGCGAGCTGCGTGGGCGCGGCGCCATGATGGCGCTCGAGTTCGTGAAGCCCGGCTCCAAGGAACCCAACGCGGACGCCGCCAAGCAGATCGCGGCCAAGTGCCTCGAGCAGGGCGTCGTCATCCTCACGTGTGGCACGTTCGGCAACAACGTGCGTCTGCTGCCGCCGCTCGTGATCGACTTCGACCTGCTGCGCGAGGGCCTACGGATCTTCGCCAAGGCCATCGAGGAGGTCGGCGCCTGATCCGCGATTCCTGAGCTTTACCGCGTACGACGGCGGGTGGTCACCGGGGTTCTGGTGGCCGCCCGTTCGTGTGTCCGGCGCGCACGGCTGGGGTATCCGTCAAACGCACGGCATCGACTGAGCCGCAGTCAGCCCGAAGGCGGGCTCTACCCCCCCCACAGTTCCCCAGGGGGCGTCCGATCCGGAGCCGGGAGGCTACCTCACGTACACCGTGGCTTCCAGAGTCGAGTTGCCCAGGTAGTGGCCCACGGAGGCGACGCTGGTTTTGGTGGCAGCAGATGTGTCCGGTGACTGGATGACGGCGCAGGATCCCCCGTGAGAAAGTTCCGCCAGCGAGGCCGCCTCATATTCTTTGGACTTCGCATCGCCGCTGAGTGGGGGCGCACCGCTCTCAGTCACCGCGTACTGGAAGGGCCGCCAATTGTGGCCGTTCGCGTTGACGCCAGTCTCCATGAGCTGTTCCTGGGTGGCGGCATGTGAACACAATGCGCCCCATGCGCCATTGAGCTGGGGAGGCATCACGGCGTTGAGTTCTTTCTGGGCATTCGGGCTGAAAATGCGGAAATTGATGTCGTTGCCCTTCAGCGTGGTGCCGTAGAGCTCAGCCAGCCGATCATTGCTGCCGACGGGCACCTTTGCC
>NZ_JAUZUS010000009.1:0-145551 GCF_031844145.1 Kocuria sp. PD6 | reverse complement strand
CTAGTCCGTGATGGGTCGCGTTCACTGCACTCCTTGAATCGTTCCTGAGTCGCCGGCACTCCAACCATCATCACTTGCCACCCTGAGACCGCAGTAGCTCAAACGAAGGTTTTTGCACCATCGGGTCGACCTGGTGGCTCAACCCACCGTTTCTGCACCCCTCATGTGAGTTCGTGCACCTGGGCGAAGGGATCCACGGTGCTGTCGGTTTGCGGCTGGTACTCAGCACGGATGACAGCTGCCTCTCGAACGCCAGGCCCGAAGAGGCTGGCGATAAGCGCTGCCGTCATGTCCATTCCTGCCGCCACCCCAGAAGAGGTCCACCGGTCCCCGTCCTCGACCCAGCGGGCGTGAGGTTCCCACCCCACATTGCGCCCAAAACTGGAAGCCCAGGTGAAGGCCAGTTTGTTGCTGGTAGCTCGATACCCCTCTAGCAACCCCGCCGCTGCGAGGACGGCAGATCCGGTACAAACCGAGACCACGAGCTGGGAGTGCTCGCCCGTCTCAGCCAGCCAGGACAGGAAAGCACCATCGGTGACAAGTCGTCGTGTACCAGCTCCACCGGGCACGAGGACGATGTCCGGGGTTGCGAGCTGGGGATAGCTGAGGTCGGCCACGATCTGGGCGCCTTGGGAACTTCTGACCGGGCCTAGGTGCGGCCCCACGTAGTCCACCGCGACATGGGGCACGTGGCCGAGCAGTTCCACGGGGCCGAACACGTCAAGCAGCTCGAACCCCTCAAACAGCACCACGCTCACCCGGCGTTTCCGTGGCAAGTCAGTCATGCCCACGAATCTACACAGACCACAGGAAAACCCGTCACATCAGAGGCACCGACCACCGCTTCTAGACCTCTCAGGCGAGTCCAGGTGCCTGGGCGAAGAGGTCAATGGTGCCGTTGTACCGGCTTGTTTTGAGCGGGAACGGACCGCGGCAAGAGCACACACGATGACCGCGGCACCTCCCATGATCGTGGGAACAGTGATTCGCTCATGAAGAAGCACAGCAGCCCATGCAATGCTCAAGATTGGTTGCGCCAGTTGAATCTGGCTGACCTGTGCGATCGGCCCGATCGCAAGACCGCGATACCAGGCGACGAACCCCAAGAACATGCTCACCACGCACAAGTAGCCAAAGCTGACCCACTCACCCGCGGTGCCCGTCGGCGGGCGCGTCACAGTCGCGTGCGCCGAAAGCGCTGCCATGATCGGAGCCGCTACCACCAGAGCCCAAGAGATTGTCTGCCAGGACCCCAGGCTCCGTGACAGAACCCCGCCCTCTGCGTATGCCACGGCACAGACGATCACGGCGGCGAACAGCAACCCGTCAGCGGGTCGCAGGTGTCCGAGACCCCCCGCATGCACGGCCGCGACAATCACGGCAGCCACAGCCCCGGCAGCAGCCGAGCACCAGAACATCACAGAGGATCGCTCTCGGGTGCGCAGCACGGACACCACGGCAGTTGTCGCGGGAAGAAGCGCGATCACCACCGCACCGTGGCTCGCATGCGTTTGTGTCAGCGCGAATGACGTCAGCAGCGGAAATCCGAGCACAGCACCCAGTGCGACGACCCCGACGCTGACCCACTGGCGCCCCCGTGAGCGCTGTGACCGTGTGACGAGCAACGCAAACGCAGCGATCACGGCCGCGGCAACAGCCCGCGCGCTACCGACGAAAAGCGCCGACATGTGACCGCTCTCCACCGCCATACGCGTCAGCGGAACAGTGAAAGAAAAGGCCAGGACGCCGAGAAATCCCCAAGCGAGCCCCTGCCGGGAATGCGATAGCGGAGGGCGAACAGAAAGAGTAGCGCTACTATGTGGTGTCATGCACCAAAGTAGCAGTGAACGTATTGCGGCCGATGTAGAAACCTGGATTGCTTCGGCACCTCCTGGTGCGCAGTTGCCGTCGACGCGCGAGCTCGCCGCTCAACACGCAGCTAGCCCCGTGACGGTGCAATCGGCACTGAGATCACTTGTGGCGCGCGGTCTCATTGAAACCCGCTCAGGCGTGGGTGTGTTCGTCAGCGCGGATCGAGCAATCGGCCCACGCGACTACTCCTGGCAAACCGGCGTCATGGGAGCCTCCAGCACGGCAATTACAGAAACCTCAGTCGCCTTACGTCCCGCCCGCACCGACGCGATCTCCCTGCACTCGGGATACCCCGACCGTGACCTTCTCCCAGAGCGTCTGGTGCGTTCCGCTCTTACGCGTGCGGCACGAAGCGATGAAGCTCTGCGCCGGTCGGAATCGGCGGGGATGACAAACCTGCGTTCCTGGTTCGCCTCCGAACTCGCCTTGCAAACACCTCCGCACCTGACCGCCCCGACAACCCACGATGTGATCGTGCTCCCCGGCAGCCAGCTCGGACTCGGCTCCCTGTTCCGCAGCATCGCCGGGCCCGGCGGGACATTGCTGATTGAGTCACCCACCTACTGGGGTGCCATCATCGCGGCACGACAGGTCGGGGTGAGACTGGTTCCCATCCCCACCGGAACCGACGGACCCGATCTGGTCGCCTTGGAGCGGGCTTTCAACGACACCGGGGCGAATGTTTTCTACGCGCAACCGAACTACGCGAACCCGACAGGCGCACAATGGAGTCCCTCGATCAGTGCCCGTGTCCTGGAGATGGTGCGCGATCACCGCGCCTTCCTCATCGAAGACGACTGGGCGCACGACTTCGGGATCACCACCGACGCCACCCCGTTAGCTACTCGCGATGACAGCGGGCACGTGATCTATCTGCGTTCGCTCACCAAAAGTGTTTCACCGGCAATCCGCGTCGCTGCGGTCATCGCACGGGGCCCACTGCGCAGACGCCTCCTGGCGGACCTACAAGCGCAGTCAATGTATGTCAGTGCTCTACTGCAAGCTGCGGCCCTAGAGGTGGTCAACGGGCCGGGGTGGCAAACCCACCGACGCACGCTGCGCAAAAAATTGCGCACCCGGCGTGACCTTCTCGTCAACGCGATCACAACGCACGTCCCGGATGCCACGATCGCAGCAGTACCCCCAGGAGGACTGAACCTCTGGGTGCGTCTACCAGATGAGGTCGACCTCGATCGACTGGTCAAAGACACCGAATCCAAGGGACTCGTCGTTGCTGGTGGTGATGAGTGGTTCCCCGCTGAACCCGCCGGCCGATATCTGCGCCTCAACTTCGCGGGCCCTAACCCAGCAGCCTACGAACAAGCCGCTGTCCTGCTCAACGAAGCACTCGCACAGCAATAGAAGGTGCACGGATCGATCCGGGAACGCCGGAACCACTACAACACCGGCAGAAGCATCAGTCCGCCAAACGGGACACTTTCCACCGTTTGTGCATCAACTACGCGACGGCTTCCACTCAGTGTGAGCAGAAGCCGCCATCGTTGCTGCGCACGTGCTCCGCGGAGCAGGGCTAGAAAGGCAGCTTGCCGTGATTCTGCGGAACGATGAGCAGGCCAACCACTTGATCCGTCTCGTCGAGTGCGACGCGTCCGACCAGCTCGCCTGCTTCGCACATCAGACGCGTGGCACCGATGACGGTGCCGATGATGTCTTCGTCCTCGCTGAGGACCGTGCCGTCGTGGAGCTCAACGTGGGTGTTGGTGAAGCCCTCCAGGGATCCGCATTCGGTCAGTGCGTTGCGCCAGGCGTCTCCGATGCGCTGCGGAGTGAGCTGCTCGCGCACCTGCGGGTGGAGATGGGCCTGTACCGCCGTGTCATCCCCGCTGGCGATGAGGCGAAAAATCTCCTCGGTGAGTTGGCTGGCTTTGTCAATGCTGCGGTTTTTCATGCTCTCCCCTGTTCGTGGATCGTGAGTAGTTCCGAACCTCTTGAAGGCGGCTTGCCGGGTCATGCCGAGCAGCTGCCCGATCTCCGCCCACGAGCGCCCTTCGCGATGTGCCGCAGTGACGGCATCGTGGAGACGGGCGCGGGCAAGGTCAACTGCTTGCTTAGCTTGGATGATGTCGTCCACACCCCTATGTAAACCAACGGTTGACGTATTTGTCAACCTTTGGTTTACATAGGGGTTTCTGTGGCGACGCACCGCTGCAGCTCCCACGAGGGTTCTGCCCCACCAGTCTGCGGCGGTAGCTCAATCCACCGTTGTCGCATAGCCTGGCCGCATCGGAGGGGCGGGTGATACCGAATGAGATCATCGGTGGCTTCGTGTAACCCCAGCACCAATGAGTCCAACGGGGTGTTCCCGGCTTCGCTATCTGTCTAGGAAGTGTCATGCAGACGCTGGTCCCGATCCCCGGCGGGGACACGACCTTGAAGGACGCGCGACGGGGTACAGAGCGTATGGTGACGCTGCTGCCGTTCGATATCGGGGATACCCCGGTAAGCGCAGCGCAGTTCGCGGCAGGCCGTGTGGGCATCGAGGGGCTTGATGGGGGCGATCTTCCAGCGGTGGGGGTTCGATGGCTGGATGCCGTGCAGTGGTGCAACGAAGCTTCGAGACACGACGGGTTCGAGCAGGCATACCGTGTCGATGGGGGCAGCATGCGATGGATCCCGGGCGCAGACGGGTATCGCTTGCCGACAGAGGCTGAATGGGTCCATGCCAGCCGAGGTGACGTTGCTGGGGCACGTTACGGAAACCTCAGGGAGATTGCCTGGACAGCTTTGGATGAGATCCGCGGCCCTCAGCGCATGGGGTTGAAGGTTGCCAACGTCTACGGGGTTTACGACTCTCTAGGAAACGTGTGGGAGTGGTGCTGGGATCGGCTAGATCCTGCGCGCTACGGTGACTACCGCTTATTCAAAGGCGGGGGCTGGGCCGACCCCGAGTGGTCTGTGCGGGTGGGCGTCCGGCGGGGCGACGCTCCGGACGCGCGGCTGGAAGATGTTGGGTTCCGAGTTGTTCGTGGGGCTGTCTCTACGGATGGGAACAGTGATGGTGGTCAAGGCTGGTCAGATCGAGATGACCGGGAACGAGCATCTTTCCAGGGCATACGCCCGTTGGGGTGGACCCCGCTGGAACCCCGGGATTCCGCCCAAAAGCCACGCGAAGGTTCACGCGCAGAAGCGACCGTTTGAGCTACAGCGCCGCATTCGCCGCCTCGACACGTCCTTGGAGGCGACGAACACCGTCCCGAATCATCGCGCCATACCCCTGCTCGGGCAGTCGTGCGACCCGCGACCTCACTAATCGGCCACCCGTCGTCGACGACGAGACGGGCCACTATGAGCCGGTGGCGAGGGGTGAGGGGTGAGGGGTGAGGGCAGCGTTGGGGAGTGACATGGGGGGTCCTCGTACATGAGAGGAGCCCACCCCCGGCGGGGTGGGCTCCTGGCGGCGCCTGGATCAGGCAGGGTCGACGGGAGCTGCACGCAGCAGATTTCCGTCCGGGTCTTGGGCGATGAAGGTGCGGCCGAAGACATCGTCGTGGGGTTCCTGGACGATGGTGACCCCGAGGTCGCACCAGCGCTGGTACTGCTCAACGATGTCGTGGGGGCCTCCAGGGAGGTTGAGGCAGACCTCGTTCGTACGCCCGGTTGTGGACGTGAGGGAGTCGGCCTTGCCAGACCACAAGGCGAGCCCCACCCCGGCTGCGACCTCGAACTCCACGAATCGCGGACTAGTGAACCGCGGCTTCATCCCGAACAACTCTGAGTAGAACGCGGTCGAGACGGCGACGTCCGTGACGTAGACGATGAACAGGTTGGGTGCCGGCATCAGGTCTCCTAAGTAGCGGGTGGAACAGATGACTTCATCCGATCAGGCAAACCAGACATCCGATGTCATGGTTGTTTGCGAGGATTGGGGTCCATGAGGTCCGCCCGCCTGATGTCGCTGCTGTTGCTCCTGCAGACCCACGAACGGATGACCAGCAAGGAGTTGGCACATCGCTTCGAGGTCTCACAGCGCACGATCTTCCGCGACGTGGAGGCGCTGTCGGCCGCTGGCGTCCCCGTCCACACCGAACGTGGACGACACGGCGCCATCGTCCTCGACCGCCGGGCCCGACTCGATCCTGCGCGTCTGGAGCCGGCCGAGGTCCAGCTGCTGACGCTCAGCTGCCTAGACACCAAACAACTGGAGAACGTCGGCTTGCACACTGTGGGTACCCGAGCTCAGGAGAAACTCGCCGCCGTGGCCGACCGAAGCTCGGGGGCCACTACACAGCCCCCTCTTTCGGACATCCTGCTCATCGATCCAGCGGGCTGGTTCTCTGAAGGCCACAAGCTCGATTTGTCTGCCCTCCTCAACGCCGCGCGCCACAAGCAACGCGTGCGGATCCGCTACCGCCGCAGCGGACAGTCGGCCGGCCACTGGCTCGTCGTGGACCCGTACGGCATGGCCACCAAGGCCGCCACCTGGTACCTCGTCGCCGATGTCGACGGTGAGCCACGAATGTTCAATACCAGCCGCATCCAGGCCCATCACCCATTGCCGCAGACTGCAGTGCTGCGCCCGGGTGAGGACCTCCGCACTGTCTGGGCGGGTCTGCTGGACGACTTCCAGCCGGTCCCGGCGGTGGAGGTGCGAGCACTGCTGCGCTCCACCCGTCTGGATCTAGCGCGTCGCATCCTCGGTACACGCCTCGTAGCCACCACTGCCGCCGACGCAGAGTGGAGCTCAATCGTCGTGCAGTACCCGGACGTCGAGTCCGTCCGGCAACTCCTCCAGTTCGCGGACCACATCCGCGTCCTGGACCCCAACGAGGCAGTCGAACGGATCCATACCTTGGCTGACGAGCTCACGCAGAATCACTCGACGTAAGGCTCGACCAACGTCCCCGGTCAGTACAACTAGAAATCATGACCCGCCGCTCGGCCGTTCCTCGTCACTCCTCAGGTGTCCCGCGTGAGCCGTACCCACCCGTCGGACAGCGCAGCGCGCAGGCCCGCTTTTCGCGAGACCGCGGGCAGTGCGTGCGAAAGGCATGCCACGGCGTCGTACCCGGAGTGGTCCACGCCCGGCAGGACGTGCAGGTTCGTGTCGAAACCCGCGGCCTGGAACGCGGCGACGCCCTCCTCGGCGGCGCCCAGCGCGCTCCACTCGGGCGGGTTCGTGGCACCGTCCACGTCCTGATCGCCCACCCACCAGTGCATGGCCGTGTTGCCGATGCACGGCCGGGCCTTCTTCTTGGTGGCCACCGGCGCGTTCGCTCCGCCGCCGCCGATGATCACCGCGCCGCCGTGCGTCATCCCGAGAATACCCCGGTCCAGCAGTTCGTAGGTGATGAACTCGGCGCCGCCGCTGTACCCCACGAGCCAGATGTTGCTCGCGTCCACCTGCGGGTTCCGCTCGACGATGTGCTCGTGCAGCGCCCGGAAGTACTTGCCGTTCGCCTTGCAGTCCTCCCACCACGTGTAGCCGTCGCCGGAGCCGTCCTCGTCCGGCGTGTTCACGGCCACGAACATGAGGTCCCGGGCCCGTGCTGCCACCGCGAGCCGGGCCAGATCGCCCTCGTCCGGCCAGTTGATGGACGTGTCGTCCAGGTCCCAGTAGTCCCCGTCGAAGTAGTACATGATCCCCGCGGTGCCCGAGTCCCACACGTGATACCACGAGCTCAGTCCGTTCGGCGCGGTGAAGTCCACGAAAGTTTCCGGTGCCACTGTCCCTCCTGAGATGATCCGCCCCGATTCCCCCCCGGCACGGCGCGTACCCGTCCAGTATGCCGCGCACGCACGGCGGACGACGACGCCGCACCCCTCTGCTTTTACTGAGCTAAAGCGTGATTCGGTGCACCAAAGCTGCTTTTGCTGCACTAGAACATGGGGGTGGCAGGCGGGGCGGCGCAGGTCATCGGGTAAATATGCACGTCATGTACCCACTCGGGTGTGACCGTGCGGAGCTCAGCATGCTTAGGTGGGAGGACACGACGAGAGGGGTATCCCATGACCAACGTCATCACCACGTACCTGCAGGACCACCACGCCGGATCGGCCGCGGGGGTGGATGTGTTCCGCCGTGTGGCCGAGGGCCACGGGGACCCGGAGGTGCGGGAACAGGTCGAGCGACTGGTCCCGGAGATCGCCCGCGATCAGACGTCCCTGGAGGACATCATGGCCATGGTCGGGGCCAAGCCGGCCCTGTACAAGGATCTTCCCGCGAAGGCGGGGGAGAAGCTCGCACGCCTCAAGCCGAACGAGCGGATCAAGGAACGTTCGCCGCTGTCGGACATCGAGGAACTCGAGGGCCTCGTGGCCGCCGTGCACGTCAAAGGCCTCGGGTGGCGGTTGCTCCTGGAAGTCCCGGACGAGCGGCTGGACAAGGACCTGTTGCAGAACCTCTACGAGCGCGCCCAGGATCAGGAGAAGACCCTGGAGTCGCTGCGCCTGGGCCAGGCCAGGAAGCTCACAGAGTCCTGAGTGCCGTTCGCTACCAGGAGGTGGACCATGACGACCGCCGATGATATGCCCGCCCTGCGGCGTCGTACGAGTGCCAAGTGGCGCACGTACCCGCGGGACGTGTTGCCCATGTTCGTCGCGGAAATGGACTTCCCCACGCCGCCGGCCATCAAGGCGGCGCTGCAGAATGCAATTGAGAACAGCGACACCGGGTACGCCACCCCGACCGACCGCGGCGCCGCGGAGGCGTTCGCGGACTTCGCCGCGCAGCGGTGGGGGTGGCGCCCGGACCCGGCGCGGATCTCGTACACCACGGACGTGAGCGTGGTGATCGTGGAGTCGCTGCGCCGTCTCATGGCGCCCGGCGACGGCGTGATCATCACACCGCCCGTCTACCCGCCGTTCTTCGACCTCGTGGTCGAGGCCGGCGGGCGGGTCGTGGAGGTCCCGCTGCTCGACGACGCCGCGAGCTACCGTCTTGATCTGCCCGGCATCGACGCCGCCCTGCGCGCGGGTGCCCGCGGCGTGCTGCTGTGCAATCCCCACAACCCCGTGGGGCTCGTACATTCCCGCGAGGAGCTCGAACGGCTCTCGGAGATCGTGGCCGAGCACGACGGATTCGTGGTCAGCGACGAGATCCACGCCCCGCTCACGCATCAAGGGACCAAGTTCACGCCATACCTTTCGGTGTCCGATGCCGCGCGCGCGCACGGCGTGGCCGCGGAATCGGGGAGCAAGGCGTTCAACCTGGCCGGTTTGAAGACTGCCATGTTCGTGGTGGATTCCGAACCCATGACGCGGTGGCTCAAGCAGTTGCCGGACGAGGTGTCCTACCGCACCGGCAGCTTGGGCCTGCTCGCCACGCGGGAGGGTTTCCGTACCAGCCTCGACTGGCTGAACGAGACGATCACCGCGATCCAGGACAATACTGAGCTGCTCGAGCGCGAAGTGAGCGAGAAGCTCCCGGGCGTCGTCGTGCGCCGAGGTCACGCGACCTATCTCGCGTGGCTCGACATGCGCGCCCTGGGATGGGGCGATGATCCCGCCGCCTACGCACTCGAGCACGCCGGGGTGGCACTGTCCAATGGACCCATGTTCGGTGACGCGGGCAAGGGCTTCGCCCGGATGAACCTCGCGTGCGCGCCCGAGACCGTCGTGGAGGCGGTGGACCGGCTCAGCCGGGCCGCACACTGACCCCGGGTGACCGTTCCGGGCGCTGAAGCACCAGCCGTACGCCACGAGGGGACCGCGATCGACACCCGGTGCCGGGGGCGGGACGTGCGGTCCTCAGTCCACGGCAGGCTTCCGTGCGGGTTCCGAGTCCCGCTCCGTGCCGGGCGTATCCGCGGCCAGCTCGTCGAACGCGTACCGCTCCAGGGGAGTCCCCGTGAGATATGCCGATCGCGCGATCGCCATGGTCCCCACCGCGGACGTGATCAGGTGGATCGTGATGATGAGCACGACCTTGACCACGTTGGACACGGACGGCTGCAGCAGCAATGCCCCCGTCACCACGAACACGATGCCGAGCCCGCCCGCGGTCCCCACGGCCGAGACCCGCATGTACGCGTCCCGGAAACGGGCCACCCCCAGGGCGGCGGTCGCGAATACGAGGGCCCCGGCCATGATCAGGACGTCGCCCAGCACGGTCAGGATTTCGTTCATCGCTTCCCCCTGGTCAGAGCCCGTGCCAGGGACACCGCGCTGAGGAATCCCACGAGCGCGGCCACGAGCACGATGTCGAAGGTGTACTCGTTGGCCACGCGCACACCGAACAACGCGATCAGACCCACGAACCCGAACAGCAACAGGTCACCCGCAACCGCGCGGTCCGCCTCCGTGGGTCCGCGCAGGATCCGGAAGACCAGCGAGAGCCCGTCCAGGCGCAGGTCGAGCCCCACGTCCAGGGACGGGATCCACGGCAGCGACTCGACCACCGCGGGGGTGGGCTCGGCGGGGGAGTGCGCGGCGTCGTCGTACCCGAGGGCGACCAACGCCGCGGCGCCGAGCAGGGGCACCGCGAGCAGCCACCCGACGTTGCGGCCGAACGCGCGGGTCAACAGGGGGGGGCGAGCGCGCACGTGAGCAGTGCGCCCGCAAGGCAGGCAAGTAGCAAGGGTCCACCTAGGTCCGGGGTGACATGAGGTCAGAGCGGGCCGGAGGACGGCGTGGGCGCTCACGAGCGCCGGCAACGGCTCCGGGGTCAGTGGACGGAGGCCGACGGCGGTGCGCCGGCCTGGTTGGCGCCCCACGAGGACACCTGGCCGTTCGTACCCACGGATCGGACGAGCAGACCCGGAGACACGCTGCCGCGAGGGACGGCGTGCGGGCGCGCGGCGGTCGCGATCGGGAACGCGGGCATTGCGATCGAGCCTAGCAAGAGCCCGCGGGGTGGGGAAGCGACCGGCCACCCGCATGGGGCCGCCACCGGAATAGCTGACGTGTCCACAATGTTATGCGTGGCATGGCAGTTGAACTGGGAATCGACACCTTCGGGGACGTCACGTGGGACGACGACGACCGCCCCGTCTCGCACGCGCAGACCGTCCGCAACGTGGTGGAGCAAGCGGTGCTCGCGGATCAGGTGGGGCTGCACTCGATTGGGATCGGGGAGCACCACCGGGACGACTTCGCGATCTCCGCCCCGGACGTCGTGCTCGCCGGGATCGCCACGCGCACCGAGCGGTTGCGCCTGGGCACGGCCGTGACGGTGCTCAGCTCGGACGACCCGGTGCGCGTGTACGAACGCTTCGCCACGCTG
Source organism: Kocuria sp. PD6 (assembly GCF_031844145.1). Lineage (NCBI taxonomy): Bacteria > Bacillati > Actinomycetota > Actinomycetes > Micrococcales > Micrococcaceae > Kocuria > Kocuria sp. PD6. Next base: position 134,498 of record NZ_JAUZUS010000009.1, on the reverse strand, counting down.
GACGCGCTGTCCCATGGGCGGGCTGAGGTCGTGCTGGGCCGTGGCTCGTTCACCGAGTCCTTTCCGCTGTTCGGATACGACCTGCAGGACTACGAGGCACTGTTCGAGGAGAAGCTCGCGCTGTTCGCGGCGCTGCGCACGAGTCAGCCGGTGACGTGGAAGGGCACGCTGACCCAGGACCTGCGGGACGTGATCCTCTACCCGCCGCTCGAGAACGGACCGCTGCCCACGTGGATCGCGGTGGGTGGTTCCCCGCAATCGGTTGTGCGGGCCGCGCACTACGACCTCCCGCTCATGCTCGCGATCATCGGCGGGCCCGTGGAGCGGTTCTCGCCGTTCAGCGACCTCTACCGCCGCGCGCTCGCCGAGTTCGGCCATTCCGACAACCCCGTGGCCTACCACTCCTACGGGTACGTCGCCGACACCGACGAGCAGGCCCGCGAGGAGTTCTTCCGCCCCTACACGATCTCCACCGAGCGCATCGGAGCCGAGCGCGGGTGGCCCGCACCCACCGAGGAGTCCTTCCTGGAGGAGGTGGAGCACGGGTCCATGGCCGTGGGATCTCCCGAGACCGTGGCCCGTAAGATCGCCGCGGGCGTGCGGGCCCTGGGTGCCTCACGCTTCGACCTGAAGATCTCCACGGGCCCGCTGTCCCACGGCAAGCTCATGCGTAGCATCGAGCTCTACGGCACGCGTGTTGCGCCCCTCGTGCGGGACATGCTCGCGGACTGATAATCATGGACCCATGCCGAGCTCGCTTCCCGTCCTGATCCTCACCGGCTACCTGGGTTCCGGCAAGACCACGGTGCTCAACCACTTCCTCGCGACCGGCGGCGCGCGGATCGGTGTGATCATCAACGACTTCGGGGACGTGAATGTCGATGCCGCGCTCGTGGCGGGGCACGTTGCCGAACCCGTGTCGATCGCGGGCGGGTGCCTGTGCTGCATCGAAGACCCGCCCGCGTCCGTCCACCGGATCAAGGCGATCGTGGATGTCGCCGCGGGCCGGGGGATCCGCCGGTTCGTGGCGCACTCCGTGGCGGGATACGTCTCGGTGGACCGGGTGTCACGGCCCTCCGACGAACCCGCGCGGTCCCGGGTCGTGGCCATCGGCCTGGAGTGCGACGACGCCGCACTGCGCCGCCGCCTCGACGCCCTCGTGCGCCCCGACGGCGCTCCCGCGGCTACGGCCCGTGAGCTGCGCCGACTGACTCGGTTCCTATAGGAACACCCTCAGGTCAGGTTCGAGAAGTGCTCTACCTTGGCGGTGGGCCCGGTCACGAGGATCTGGTCGTCGTCGTAGAGCATGGTGCCGGGTTCGATGGGCTCCCACTGACCGCCCGGGCGGCATACGGCCACGACCGAGACCCCCAACCGACGCCGCACGTTGAGCAGGTCCATGGGTCGTTGCTGGATGGGTTCCGGTGGGGTGCACCGCACCAGGGCGTAGTCCGTGTCGATGGGCACGAAGTCCAGGATCCGGTGCTGGATCAGGTGCGCGGCACGCGTGCCCATGTCGCTCTCGGGATTGACCACGTGCTGCACGCCGATCTGGGTCAGGATCTCCGCGTGGGGCTCCGTGATGGCCTTGGCCCAGATCGCGGGGCACCCGAACTTCACGAGCCGGGACGCCGCGAGAATGCTCGCCTGGATGTCCGAACCGATGCCCACGACCGCGCGGTCGAACTCGTCCACGGACAGCTCCCGCAGCACGTCCTCGTCCGTGGCGTCCGCGCGCACCACGGACGTGAGCTTGCCGTTGAAGCGCTGGACCACCGTCTCGTCCATGTCCACGCCCAGCACGTCCGTGCCGTTGCGCATCAGTTCCGTGGCCAGGGCACCGCCGAAGCGGCCCAGCCCGATCACGACCACGGCGTTGGCCATGGCGTTGCGGGATGACGCGGCGGGGTGGGATCCGAACATCGGGCTTCCTTCGTGGGTCGTGGTCGTCGAGCACCGGGTCCACGGGTGGCGCGGGCGGGGCCCGGGCTCATCCGATGAGCGGTCGTTCCTTGGGTAGTTCGTAACGGGGTGGGCGGCGGCCGAATGCGATGGCCGCGGCCACGGTGACCGGGCCGAGTCTGCCCGTGAACATCAGGGCGATCAACACCCACTGCGCGAACGGGGCGAGCGTGGGGGTGATCCCCGTGCTCAGTCCCACGGTCGCGAACGCGGAGACGGACTCGAACAGGACACGGTCCAGGCCCAGGCCGGTGTCCGTGAGCATGATGAGCATCGTGCCACCGATCACCGCCACGGTCGCGAGCACCACGACCGTGATGGCCTCGCGCTGGACGGAGCGGGAGAGCTGCTTGCCGAGCACGGGTACCGCGGCGCCACCCCGGATTTCGGTGAGGGCCACGAAGAACAGCACCCCGAACGTCGTGACCTTGAGACCGCCGGCCGTGCCCGCGGGGCCGCCGCCGATGAACATCAGGATGTCCATCCCGAGCCACGACACCGGGTGCATGTGACCGATGTCGATGCTGTTGAAGCCCGCGGTGCGGGAGATCGTGGACTGGAAGAACGCGTTGAGCAGCTTGACCGCTGGCGGTTGGCCGCCCAGGGTACTCGGGTTGTTCCACTCGAGCACCAGCAGGAACAGCGTGCCTCCTGCGAGCAGCACGGGGGTCACGAGCAGCACGAGCCGGGTGTTCATGCTCCAGCGCCGGGGCACCCGGATGTGGCGGCGCAGTTCGTAGAGCACCGGGAAGCCTAGCCCGCCCAGGATCACGCACGCCGCGAGCGTGAGCAGGATCCAGGCGTCGCCCGCGAAGTCCATGACGTTGAGCGTGTACAGCGCGAATCCCGCGTTGTTGAACGCGGACACGGCGTGGAACCCCGCGTGGGCCAGGGCGGTGCCCGGCGGGTAGTGGTAGTGGCCCCAGAACCGCAGGAACAGGATGAGCGCCGCGATGCTCTCGATCACGGCGGTGGTCGCCACGATGCGTGCGACCACCTTGCGCGCTCCGCCGCGGGATTTCGTCTCCACGTTGGCGAGCAACCGGGAGGACAGGCCGAATTTACGGGCCAGCAGGATCCCCAGCATGGTCGTGAACGTCATGACACCCAGGCCACCCACCTGGATCAGACAGATGATGACCACCTGACCGAATGGCGTCCAGTAGGTCGCGGTGTCCACCGTGACCAGGCCGGTCACGCACAACGCGGAGGTCGCGGTGAACGCCGCCGTGAGCACGTCCGTGCCCCCGGGAGCCGTGGTGGCTGGGGGCAGCATGAGTAGCGCGGTGCCCGTGAGCACCGCCACCAGGAAGGCCGTGACGATGATCCGTGCGGACCGGGCGGGGGTGAGCTCGTGCAGGTGCAGCGGATCGCGGCGTCGTCGGCTCAGGGGGACGGCGCGGGGGATCCTGGACCCGTGCGTGCGCGCGCGGATCGCGGCCTGGCGGAGGGCCTCGGTGATGGGCACGGGGTCAAAGTACACCCGCCGGGGCGGTACCGGCTGAGCGTCGCGTGAGCGCGCCTGGTCCTCGTAGGCCGTTCAGCTGACAGCGGCGCGCTGCACACGCGCACGTGTGATGAACCCGACTGCGTGAGTCGTGCCCTAAACTGACCGACATGACCAACATTCCCGCGGAACTCGCGTACACCGAAGAACACGAGTGGGTCGAGGACCTCCACGAGGACAACACTTTCCGCGTGGGCATCACGGACCACGCACAGAACGAACTGGGCGAGGTCGTGTTCGTCCAACTACCGGAGGTCGGGGACACCGTCTCCGCCGGGGACGTGGTGGGGGAGGTCGAGTCCACCAAGTCCGTGAGCGACCTCTTCGCGCCCGTCAGCGGCGAGATCATGAGCGTCAACGACGACCTCGTGGACAACCCCGGCGCGCTCAACGAGTCCCCGTACGGATCCGGCTGGCTGTTCACCGTGCGTGTGGACTCCTCGGATGCCGCCGGGCAGCTATTGGATGCCGATGCTTACCAGCAGTTGCTGGACTGAATACGCCAACTTCACGTGAGGTGAGGGAACCCTGATGTCGAACCATGAGAAATCCGGTACCCAGGCGGGTCCGGAGACCACATCCATCCAGATCGTGGGGGATGTGCTGGCCCATGCCGCTCACCACAAACTCTCCGAGAGTGAGCAGAACGCGGTGGCCTCTCTGCCCCCGGGCTCCGCGCTGCTGCTGGAGACGAACGGCGGGCTGACCGGTGCCCGGTTCCTGCTGGACCGGGACGAGATCGTCGCGGGTCGTCACCCGGCGTGCTCGGTGTTCCTGGACGACGTTACGGTGTCCCGCCGTCATGTGGAGTTCATCCGACGCAGCGGTACGTTCGAGGCAGTGGACCAGTCCTCCCTCAACGGCACCTACGTCAACGGTGACCGCGTCGCCACCAAGGTGCTGGAGAACGGCGACCAGGTCCAGATCGGCAAGTTCCGGTTTACGTACTACCACTCCGTGCAGAACGGTTCCTGACGCGCTCCATGCCTGATTCCGAACGACCGCAGATCCCGCGGGTGGGTATCGGGGCGTTACTGCGCCGATTGCAGCCGCAGTTCCCTGAACTGACCGCGTCCAAGGTGCGCTTCCTTGAGGACCAGGGACTCGTGCACCCGTTGCGGAGCGCCTCGGGGTACCGCAAGTACTCGCACGAGGACGTCGCCCGGTTGGAGACCGTGTTGACGCTGCAGCGTGAGCGCTACCTCCCGTTGCGGGTCATCCGTGACCGCTTGGACCGGGGCGAGGATCCCGCGCAGGACACCGAGCGGCAGGAACCGGGGACCGGACGCTCCGGGGACGGCGTCGACCCCGAACCCACTTCACCGGTTCCGGACGGCGGTCGACGGTACACCCTGCGCGAGCTCGCGGCGCGGTCGGGCACGGACGTGCCGCTGCTGCGGGAACTGCTCAACCACGGCCTGCTCGTGGAACGGGTCGGCGCGTTCGACGGCCACGCACTTACCGTGGCCGTGGCTGCGGGCAAGCTCAACGGGTACGGGATCGAACCGCGGCACCTGCGGGTGCTGCGGGGCGCCTCGGAGCGCGTGATCGCCCTGGTCGAGGGCAGCATCTCACCGTTGCGCAACCGCAGGGACCCCGAGACGCGGCGGAGGGCCGTGCAGCGGGCTCGAGAGATCGCCTCGCTGTGCCTCACCGTGATGACCGCGCTTGTGACCTCGCAGGTGGAGGAGACGGTGCAACCGTTCGCCTCGGCGGACACGGACGGGAGCGCGCAATGAGCCCGAACGTGCGCATGGAGATCGCCGGGGTGCGCATGGACGTGCCCACGGGCCAGCCCGTGGTCGTGCTGAGCGAACTTCAGGGCGCCCGGCGTCTACCCATCTGGATGGGGACCAACGAGGCCACGTCCATCGTGTTCGCGCTGCAGGGCATCGAGCCCCCGCGTCCCCTTACACACGACCTCCTGTTGTCCGTGGTGGACCAGCTCGGGCGCAGCGTGCGGGACGTCGTGGTGCACACGGTGGAGAACACGGTGTTCCACGCGGCCATCTCCTTCGACGACGGCACCGTGGTGGACGCCCGCGCTTCGGACGCCCTCGCGATCGCCGCGCGCACGTCGTGCCCCATCCTGTGCGCCGCGGCCGTGCTGGACGAGGCCGGTCTGGTGCTCAGCCCGGACGGGGAGCTGCGGGAACAGGCGGGGGACCAACCGCAGGAGGCCGAGGCCCAGGTCCGGGAATTCCGGGATTTCCTGGACCACGTGGATCCGGACGATTTCCAGTCCTGATTCCACCCCGTCCGGGCCCCGTGCGGGTAGGCTGACGACACGGGCCCGCCCGTGGGCAATGTCTTTGACCCGCTCCACCCGTGGGTTTACCGTCGAGGAGGCGTCAGCGAGCTGGTGCCCGTGTCCGGGGGTCGGACACCCCTACCCACGCACGAGGAGGACGCTTGAGCAATCCGGAGCTGCCGCTGGACGCGGCACGGCTGCGCGCATCTTCCCTCGCCGGCGGCACCCAGGAGATGTTGTTCACTGACAACCTGGGCGGCTACGACGAGACTGTGGGCTTCCGCGGTCCCACCGCGTGCAAGGCCGCGGGGATCACGTACCGCCAGCTCGACTACTGGGCCCGGACCGATCTCGTGGAACCCACCGTGCGCGGCGCCAAGGGCTCCGGGTCGCAGCGGCTCTACAGCTTCCGGGACATCCTGGTGCTCAAGGTCGTCAAGCGCCTGCTCGACACCGGTGTCTCCCTGCAGCAGATCCGCTCGGCGGTGGGTGCGCTGCGGCTGCGCAACATCGAGGACCTCACGCGGTTGACGCTCATGTCCGATGGCGCGAGCGTCTACGAATGCACGTCCCCCCACGAGGTCATCGACCTGGTCCAGGGCGGTCAGGGCGTGTTCGGGATCGCTGTGGGTCGAGTGTGGCGCGAGGTCGAGGGCACGCTGGCCTCTATGCCGGGCGAACACACGAGCCTGGACGGGGCCCCCGCCGCGGGCCCGTTCCCGGAGGACGAGTTGTCCGCCCGGCGTGCACGCCGTCGCAAGAAGAACGCGGGCTGACCCGCCACCGCACCCCGCCGCCGCGGGTTGCGGGATCAGCGCGCGAGGCCCGCCAGAATGGTGCCGAAGCGCTGCGCGAGATCCTCAGCCGGGGCACCCGGCCAGCGGTGGACGGGCCACGCGGCCCCCTGGATCTGCTGCATCACGGCCAGGTCCGGCAGCACGGGATCCACCACGAGCGGTCCGAACAACTCCTGCAGTTCTCGCATGCGGTGACGCTGTTCGACCGAGTCGTCGCGCACGCGGTTGATCACCACCCCGGCCTCCGGGACGGCCCAGATCCGCGAGGTCTCGAACTGCGCGAGCGCCGTCATGGTGCGCTTGGTGCCCGCCACGGAGAACAGGGACGGCTCGGCCACGGAGAGCACCTTGTGGGACGCGGCCCACGCCATGCGGGTCAGCGCGCTCAGGGTGGGCGGGCAGTCGATCAGCACGAGGTCGTAGCGGGCCAGTCCCCGCAGCGCGGTCTCGAGACGCTTGAGGTCCTTGGTCCGGAACGCGGCGTGGTCCAGGTGCGACGACGCCGCGGAGCCGGGTGCCACGTCCAGCACGGCTCGTGCGCCGTCCCCGGTCGATGACCTGTCGGCAGGCGCGCCCGGGCCCGCGGGCACGGTGTGCGGGGTGATGGGATGCTTGGTCCACGAAGACGCCGTGGCCACGGAGGCCAGTGCACCCTTGCGGGGGCGGCGCAGCACGGTGCCCACCTCGTGCCCCGGGCGGGCGTGGACGCCGAGCGCCGTGGAGGCGTCGCCGTGGGGGTCCAGGTCCACCACGAGCGTGGGGACGTGTGCTTCGAGAGCGGCGGAGGCCAACCCCAGGACCACGGAGGACTTGCCCACCCCGCCCTTGAGGCTGCTGATGCTGACGATCTGCACGGATCACCCTTCTGTCACCTGAAATGGGGGCTGTCCACCAGCCTGTTCCATGCTAGTGGGTGGATCACCGCACGTCGCGAGCCGGGCCGGGCGGTGCCGCGCGGCGTCGTCGTCATGAGCGGTAGGTGTCACCACGAGCGGCGGATGTTGCCTGGACCGGCACAGGGGACACGAAATCCGGGCTACCCTGCCGAGGCGTGGCTCACGTAAGCTGTTCCGGTAGTCGTCTCCTCACCCAGTGCGCGGGCCCCACAGGTCGCCGCGTGCGGAAACGGTAGTCATGTTCTCCAAGATCCTGGTGGCCAACCGCGGCGAGATTGCCATTCGCGCGTTCCGAGCGGCGTACGAACTCGGCGCCAAGACCGTTGCCGTCTTCCCGTACGAGGACCGCAATTCGATCCACCGCCAGAAGTCGGACGAGGCCTACCACATCGGGGAGGAGGGCCACCCGGTCCGCGCGTACCTGGACGTCGCCGAGATTGTGCGCGTGGCCAAGGAGTCCGGGGCGGACGCCATCTACCCGGGCTACGGTTTCCTGTCCGAGAACCCGGACCTGGCGCGCGCGGCCGAGGCGGAGGGCATCACGTTCGTGGGTCCGCGCGCCGAGATCCTGGAACTCGCCGGGAACAAGGTCGAGGCGTTGCGGGCCGCGCGGCGCGCGGGCATCCCCACGCTCGAGTCCTCGGACCCCTCCTCGGACAAGGAGACGTTGATCGAGGCCGCGGAGAAGATCGGCTTCCCGGTGTTCGTCAAGGCGGTCGCCGGTGGCGGTGGCCGCGGGATGCGGCGCGTGGAGAAGCCCGAACAGTTGGCGGAAGCGCTCGACGCCGCGATGCGCGAGGCGGACACCGCGTTCGGTGACCCCACCGTGTTCATCGAGCAGGCCGTGTTGCGTCCGCGGCACATCGAGGTGCAGATCCTCGCGGACAATGAGGGCAACATCGTGCACCTGTTCGAACGGGACTGCTCATTGCAGCGCCGGCACCAGAAGGTCATCGAGATCGCCCCGGCACCGCACCTGGACGAGGAGATCCGTGACGCCCTGCACCGGGACGCGGTGAAGTTCGCCAAAGAGCTCGGCTACGTCAACGCGGGCACCGTGGAGTTCCTCGTGGACACCGCGGGGGAACGCGCGGGGCAGCACGTGTTCATCGAGATGAACCCCCGGATCCAGGTGGAGCACACCGTGACCGAGGAGATCACGGACGTGGACCTGGTCCAGTCCCAGTTGCGCATCGCCGCCGGCGAGAGCCTGGACGACCTGGGCATCTCGCAGGACGCGCTGCGCGTGCGCGGGGCCGCCCTGCAGTGCCGCATCACCACGGAGGATCCCGCCAACGACTTCCGCCCGGACGTGGGGAAGGTCTCGGCCTACCGTTCCGCCGGTGGCGCCGGCGTGCGCCTGGACGGCGGCACGCTCTACGCGGGCGCGGAGATCTCCCCGCACTTCGACTCGATGCTCGTGAAGCTCACGTGCCGCGGTCGCGACTACACCACCGCGGTGCACCGCGCCCGCCGCGCGCTCGCCGAGTTTCGCATCCGCGGGATCGCCACCAACATCCAGTTCCTGCAGGCCGTGCTGCACAATCCGGACTTCCTGGCCGGGGACGTGGCCACGGACTTCATCGAGAACCACCCGGACCTGCTCAAGGGCAAGGGCTCGGCGGACCGCGGCACCCGCGCGCTGAACTATCTCGCGGAGGTGACGGTCAACAAGCCCCACGGCGAGCGCATCGACGGCATGGACCCGCGCGACAAGCTCCCGCACTACCCCGGGGACAAGCGGGACGAACCCTTCCGCAGCCCGTTCGACGGCCCGTCCTCCCACGAGGTGCCCTCCGGCTGGCGCCAGGTTCTCCAGGAGCAGGGGCCCGAGGGCTTCGCGCGCACCCTGCGGAACCACGAACCGCTCGCAGTGACGTCCACCACGTTCCGTGACGCCCACCAGTCCCTGCTGGCCACTCGTGTGCGCACCCGCGACCTGCTCGCGGCGGCACCCGCGTACGCGCACCTGCTGCCGGGGCTGCTCTCGGTCGAGGCCTGGGGCGGTGCCACGTACGACGTCGCGCTGCGCTTCCTGGGGGAGGACCCGTGGGAGCGGCTGCGGCTGCTGCGCGAGGCGATGCCGAACATCCCCATCCAGATGCTGCTGCGCGGGCGCAACACCGTGGGGTACACGCCGTACCCGGTGGAGGTGACCAACGCGTTCGTCGCGGAGGCGGCCGAGACCGGCGTCGACATCTTCCGGATCTTCGACGCGCTCAACGACGTCGAGCAGATGCGCCCGGCCATCGAGGCGGTGCGGGCTACGGGCACCGCGGTGGCCGAGGTGGCCCTGTGTTACACGGGCAACCTGCTCGACCCGCAGGAGAACGTCTACACGCTCGACTACTACCTGGACCTCGCTCAGCAGTGCGTGGACGCCGGCGCGCACATCCTGGCGATCAAGGACATGGCGGGGTTGCTGCGCCCGGAGGCCGCGCGGCGTCTCGTGGCGGCCCTGCGCGAGCGCTTCGACCTGCCGGTGCACCTGCACACCCACGACACCGCGGGCGGTCAGCTCGCCACGCTGCTCGCCGCTGCGGAGGCCGGGGTCGACGCCGTCGACGCCGCATCCGCGTCCATGGCCGGCACCACGTCCCAGGTCTCGGGCTCCGCGCTCGTGGCCGCGCTCGAGAACACGGACCGGGACACCGGACTTGACCTGGACGCCGTGAGCGACATGGAGCCCTACTGGGAAGTGGTGCGCTCCATCTACAAGCCCTTCGAGTCCGGGCTGACCGGGCCCACCGGGCGCGTGTACCGCCACGAGATCCCGGGCGGACAGCTCTCAAACCTGCGCCAGCAGGCCATCGCGCTGGGGCTCGGGGAGAAGTTCGAGGCGATTGAGGACATGTACCACGCCGCGGACCGGATGCTGGGGCACCTGGTCAAGGTCACGCCGTCGTCCAAGGTGGTGGGCGACCTCGCCCTGCAGCTCGTGGGCATGGACGTGGACCCCGCCGAGTTCGAGGCCGATCCCCGCAAGTTCGACATCCCGGACTCCGTGATCAACTTCCTCGCCGGCGAGCTCGGCACCCCGCCCGCGGGCTGGCCGGAACCGTTCCGCAGCAAGGCGCTGGAGGGACGCACCGTGCACCTGGCGGACGAGGAGCTCTCGGGGCAGGATGTCGAGGAGCTCGCCCAGCCGGGCGAGGTGCGCCGCGCGGCCCTGAACCGGCTGCTTTTCCCCGGCCCCACGCGCGACTACCAGAACTCGCGCACCAAGTACGGGGACATCTCCCTCCTGCACACCCGCGACTTCCTGTACGGGCTGAAACAGGACCACGAGCACGTCATCTCGCTCGGCAAGGGGGTGCGGCTGCTGGTCACCCTGCAGGCGATCTCCGAACCGGACGAGAAGGGGATGCGCACGGTCATGGTGACCCTCAACGGTCAGCTGCGCCTGCTCGAGATCCGCGACGAGTCGGTGAAGTCCCAGGCCGTGGAGACCGAGAAGGCGGACACCTCCAAGCCCGGGCACGTGGCGGCACCCTTCGCAGGTGCGGTCACGGTCACGGTCTCCGAGGGGGCAAAGGTCGCCGCGGGGGACTCAGTGGCCACGATCGAGGCCATGAAGATGGAGGCGTCCATCACCGCGCCGGTCTCGGGCACGGTTTCCCGCGTGGCACTGGCGGACACCGCGCACGTCAGCGGCGGGGACCTGGTGCTGGTGATCGACCCCGAGTGACGGATCCCGCCGCCCCGCCTGTCCTCGGACGCGCGGGGCGGCGGCCTAGGATGGGGAGCATGCGTTCTTTCGACCTGATCATCGTGGGCTCCGGCTCCGGCAACTCCATCCTCACAGACGAGCACGCGGACCTCGACGTCGCCATCGTGGAACCCGGGCGGTTCGGCGGCACGTGCCTCAACGTGGGGTGCATCCCCACCAAGATGTACGCCTACCCGGCCACCGTGGGGGACCAAGCGCGGGACGCCATACGGCTGGGCCTGGATGCCGTGATCGAGGGTGTGGACTGGCCCGGCATGCGGGATCGCATCTTCGCCCGGATCGACGCGATCTCCAAGAACGGGCTGCAGTACCGCGAGTCGCTCGACAACGTCACGGTGATCCAGGAGTACGTGCACTTCGTGGAACCCAAGGTCCTCGAGACCGAGTCCGGGCAGCGGATCACCGCCGATGAGATCGTGCTGGCCAACGGTTCGCGGGTCAGCATCCCGGACGTGCTGGGTACCGACCTGCCCGGGGTACACACCTCGGACACGGTGATGCGCCTGGACGAGTTCCCCCGAGACGTCATCGTGGTGGGCGGCGGGTACGTGGCCGCCGAGTTCTGCCACGTTTTCCGCGGACTGGGCGCCTCCGTGACCCAGCTCAACCGTTCGCAGCGCTTGTTGCGCGAACACGACGACACGATCGCCGAACGCTTCACGCGCGAGGCCGCTGAACAGTGGGACCTGCAACTCGGGTGGACGCTGTCCGGGATCGAGCGTGCCGAGGACGGCCGCCTGACGGTGTCGGCGCAGGCCTCCGACGGTTCCGGGCAGCACTGGGACGGCACCGCCGACGTCGTCCTGCTGGCCACGGGGCGCGTCCCCAATGCGGACACGCTGCGCCCGGAAGCCGCCCACCTGGACGTCACCGGCGGCGGTCTGCTCGCCGTGGACGAGTACCAGCGTGTGCTCTCGGATGGGAAACCCGTAACCGGCGTGTGGGCCCTCGGGGACGTGTGCTCCCCGTACCAGCTCAAGCACGTGGCCAACGCCGAGGCCCGCACGGTCTCCCACAACGTGGTGCACCCGCAAGATCTGCGCGCGACCGATCACCGCTACGTGCCGTCCGCGGTGTTCACCGAACCGCAGATCGCGTCCGTGGGCATGACCGAGGTCCAGGCCCGCGACTGGGCCGCCCGGAACGACGAGCGGATCACGGTCAAGGAACAGGACTTCGGGGACGTGGCCTACGGCTGGGCCATGGAGGACCACGCCGGGATCTGCAAACTCATCGCGAACGCCCGCACCGGCGAGCTGCTGGGGGCACACCTCATCGGCCGCGATTCCTCCAACCTGATCCAGCCGCTCGTCCAGGGCATGTCCTTCGGGCTGCGGGCCCACGAAATGGCACGCGGCCAGTACTGGATCCACCCCGCGCTCGCGGAGGTCGTGGAGAACGCGCTGCTGGGTCTGGACGTCCCCGGGCAGCGCACGAAGAACTAAACCGGGCCCCCGGACCCCGGTATGCGAAGCGCAGTTCCTGGCCCGGGCACCCCGCGGCGTCGGCGGGCTGTCAGCGCGCGTAGATGTCCTCGATCTCGCGCGCGAAGTCCTGGGCGACCTTGGCCCGCTTGAGCTTCATGGACGGAGTGAGGTGGCCGTCCTCGATCGTGAGGTCACGGTCCAGGATGCGGAAGGCCTTGATGCCCTCCGCGCGGGAGACCTTGGCGTTGGCGTGGTCCACGATCTTCTGGACGTGGTCGATGACGGCCTCCTCGCGTGCGGCCCGGTCGACGCTCATGGTCGGATCCAGCCCGAGTCCGGGCAGCACCTTGGGCAGCGTCTCGGGGTCCAGGGTGATCAGGGCGGCCACGAAGGGGCGGTCGTCCCCGACGACCATGATCTGCCCCACGGTCGCGGAGGCCCGGATGGGATCCTCGAGTTGGTTGGGGATCACGTTCTTGCCGCCCGCGGTGACGATGATCTCCTTCTTGCGCCCCGTGACCGTGAGCAGCCCCTCGTCGTCCAGGTGGCCCAGGTCCCCGGTGGCGAACCAAGCGTCGAAGAACGCCTCGGCGGTCTTATCGGGCAGCCCGTGGTAGCCCTTGAACACGTTGGCGCCGCGCACGAGGATTTCCCCGTCCGCGGCGATCGCGACTTCGTTGCCGGGGATCGGGTGGCCCACCGTACCGAGCCGGTTGAGGCTCGGGAAGTTCGCCGCGATGGGGGCGGTCGTCTCGGTGAGCCCGTAGCCCTCGACCACGTACACACCGATCCCGTTGAAGAAGTGCGCGAGGTAGTCGCCCAGACTCGCACCCCCGGAGACGGCGTAGCGCACGTCCCCGCCCATGGCCTGGCGCAGCGTGGAGTACACGAGCTTGTCGTAGAGGCGGTGGCGGGCTTCGAGCAGCGGCGGCACGGGGCCCTTCACGGCGGCGCGTGACCACGCGACGGCGGTCGCAACGGCCCGTTCGAAGATCAGCTTCTTCACCGGCGAACCGGCCTGGGCCTTGAACCGCGCGCCCACCAGAATCTTCTCGAACACGCGGGGCACGGCCAGGATGAACGTGGGCTTGAACCGGTCGAGGTCCTCCATGAGGTGGGAGACATCCGGCGTGTGGGCCAGGGTGATCCCGGCGTCCAGGGACGTGACCTCCACGAACCGGGCGAACACGTGCGCGAGCGGCAGGAACATGAGGGTGCGGGACCCCCCGGCCATGACGGCACCGGCCACCGGGATGGTGTTCTGCGAGCACGACACGAAATTGCGGTGGGTCAGTTCGCAGCCCTTGGGCGCACCCGTGGTCCCCGAGGTGTAGATGAGGGTCGCGACGTCGTCCAGGGTCACGCCGTCGTAGGGCGTCTGCAGATCCGTGCGGTCCGCGCCGCCCGCGATCATGGCCTCCAGGGAGTTTTCGCTGGAAGCGGTGTCGAAGACGCAGATCCGCCGTGCGGCCGCGAACTCCGTGATCCCGGTGGCCCGCTGCACGCGTTCGGCCAGTTCGTCGGTCTCCACGAAGATCGCCACGGCCTGCGAATCGGACATGATGTGGGCGATCTGATCGGGGGAGGACGTGTCGTAGACGGGCACCGGCACTGCGCCGGCCCACCACAGGGCGAAGTCCACGAGCGTCCACTCGTAGCGCGTGCGGCTCAGTAGGCCCACGCGCTCGCCGGGGCGGATGCCCTTCGCGGCGATCCCGCGGGCCAGGGCCACGACCTCGTCACGGAACTGTCGCGCCGTGACGTCCCGCTCGCGCCCTTCTGCGAGCACGGTGTACAGCACCGTGTCGGGCTTCTGCTCGGCGCGTTCGGCAAGGATGTGGGCGATGCCGGGGTACGGCAGGGGATCGACGATGGCCGGGGCGCTGACGCGTCGCATGGAGGGGCACCTTCCTGATGGGGACGGCTCTCAGCCTACTGTGTGTCGCGCCTCACTCCCGGCACATACTGGACGTGTCCACCACATGACGGCGACCCCGGCAGGATTGTGGCGGAGGCGCCCGCGTCCGGGGAGCCGGACCCGCTGGAACGCGCCGCGCGGACGCGTCAGACGACGGCGCCGTCGTCGTCCTCGGGGGAGTCCTGCGGCAGCGCGCGGAAGACCAGGTACAGACCCGTGACCAGACCCACGAGGCCCAGCAGCCACATAACCGGGGGCAGGGGACCGGGCAACAGGGTGAGTCCGACCATGATCACGATGACCGCGAGCACGGTGCTGAGGGCGCGCAGCATGGCGGGGGAGATCCCGCTCGTAACGGGCCCGGGATCAGGCTCGTAGCGTTCGTCCTCCCGGGTGTCCCGCAGTTCGACGGGGATCTCCTCGGCCGGTTGCTCGCGGGGCTCCCACGGGAAGTCCTCGGCCCACGGTTCGAGGTCCTCGTCGTCGCGGGGGACGTCGTCCCACGAGTTGCCGCGGATGATCCGCTCGAACGGGTCCTCCGGTGGTTGGCGTGAACTCACGACGGGTCCTCGGGGAGGAACTGCTCGCCCCGGGACAACCGCTGGACCGCGTCCCGGGAGATCCGTTCGAGCAGCGGGGCATCGTGATCCAGGGTGGCCACGTGGTAGCTGTTCTGCAGATCGACCACGCGGACGTCCCCGGAACTGTGCTCGGCCACCAGGTCCGCGGAGTCCCCGGAGACGATGTGGTCCACCTCGGAACGGAACACCACGGTGGGCGCGGTGATCGCCGGGAGCATGCGCACGGTCCGGTGCATCAGCACGTTCAGCTGCGCGACGGCGGCGAGGGGCGTGCGGTCGTAGGTGGACTCCAGGACGTCCTCCTTCTTGACGTCGCCACCGATCCCGGGCAGGGACGCGACCACGGGACTCAGCAGGTGACTGAACCGCGCCATCCGGTTCACGAGGGACAGCGCGGGGTTCACGAGCAGCACCCCGGCGACCTCCCGCCGGGCTGCGGTGTGCAGGGCCAGCGCGCCGCCCATGGACAGCCCGCCCACGACCACGCGGTCGTGCTCGCGGCGCAACGCCCAGTACTGTTCGTCCACGGCGTCCCGCCAGGCCTGCCATGGTTGTTCGGCCAGTTCCTCCCACTGCGTCCCGTGCCCGGGCAGCAGGGGGACGCGCACGCCCGGGTGGGCTCCGGCGTCGTCGGTGGCCTCGTGGACGGCGTGCGCCCAATCCCGCACGGAGGCCGTGGTGGCCGTGAAGCCGTGCAGTAGGAGGACCCCCACGGAGGAGGAGCCGGGAAGGTGCAGGGGGCCGTGGAGTTGCTGATCGGAGAACATGGCGCCATTGTGCCAGCCGCCGCGAGAACTCGTGAGAGAATGTGGCGGAACAAAGGCACGGTGCCGCGCGTGCGCACCGGTGCACGGCCGGGTCACCGCGGGCATCCGGTGACTCCCGCGATGACGAAAGGGCTCCCGCTCATGGTGTACATGTTCTTGAAGACCTACGTGGTGGGCCCCGTGGTCAACCTGGTGTGCCGACCCACCGTGGTGGGTCTGGAGAACGTCCCCGAGCACGGCCCCGCGATCCTCGCGAGCAACCACCTGTCCGTCCCGGACGCCATCTTTATGCCCGTGGCCGTGCCGCGCCAGGTGTATTTCCTGGCCAAGTCCGAGTACTTCACGACCCCCGGGCTCAAGGGGCGCGTGATCGGCGCGTTCTTTAAAGCCATCAACCAGATCCCCATGGACCGCAGGGGTGGCAAGGCCAGCGCCAAATCGCTCAGTGCCGGCGGCCAGGCACTCGCCGAGGGCAAGCTGATCGGGATCTACCCGGAGGGCACGCGCTCCCCGGACGGTCGGCTCTACAAGGGGAAGATCGGTGTGGCCCGCCTCGCGCTGGAGACCGGGGCCCCCGTGATCCCCGTGGCGATGTTCGGCACGGACAAGATGCAGCCCCTGGGCTCACGGTTCCCGGATCCGCGTCGTGCCAAGGTCACCACGGTCTTCGGTGAGCCCATGGACTTCTCGGACCTGATGTCCCGGCACGGGGACCAAGCGACCATGCGCCGCGTGACGGACGAGATCATGGCCGCGATCCAGAAGATCTCTGGCCAGGAGATGGCGGACGTCTACGCTGCTGATCACAAGCGCGCGCTCGCCGAGGAGAAGACCGCAGCGCTCAAGGACCAGGCCCGCGACGTCGTCGAGGCCACCCGGGACAAGGGACGCGCGGTCACGGACGCCGTGTCCCAGCAGGCGAGCAACCTGGGCGCCAAGCTGCAGGGACGTTCACATGACGGAACGGACGAGCGCGGTCCCAAGGAATCCGCCTAGACTGTCCGAATGAGTTCCATAACGCTGCCTGAACAGATCCGAACCGTGTCGTCCCCCTCCCCGAGCGCGGCGAACTATCCCGGCTTGGACGAGTGGCGGGACAAGACGATCGGTCAGCACCCCCAGTGGGCGCAGCACCCCGACTTCGCGAGCAGCATGCAGGAGCTCAACGCCGTCCCGCCCCTCGTGTTCGCGGGGGAGGTAGACCGGCTGCGCGCGCGCCTGGCCCAGGTGGCCAACGGTGAGGCGTTCTTCCTGCAGGGCGGCGACTGCGCCGAGACGTTTGCCGGTGCCACCGCGGACAAGATCTCGGCCCGGGTGCGCACGCTGCTGCAGATGGCCGTGGTGCTCACGTACGGCGCGTCGCTGCCCGTGGTCAAGATGGGGCGCATGGCGGGGCAGTTCTCCAAGCCGCGTTCGTCCAACGACGAGACCCGCGACGGCGTGACCCTGCCCTCGTTCCGTGGGGAGATGGTCAACGGTTTCGACTTCACCGAGGAGTCCCGCGTTCACGATCCCAAGCGGATGGTGCGCGGTTACCACACGTCCGCGTCCACGCTGAACCTGATTCGCGCCTTCACCCAGGGCGGGTTCGCGGACCTGCGCCGCGTGCACGCGTGGAACATGGGCTTCGCGGCCAACCCGGCATACGCCCGCTACGAGTCCATGGCGCGCGAGATCGATCACGCGGTGAAGTTCATGGCCGCGTGCGGCTCCGACTTCGACGCTCTCAAGACCACCGAGTTCTTCGCGGGTCACGAGGCGCTGCTGCTGGACTACGAGCGTGCACTGACCCGCATCGACTCCCGCACGAACCTGCCGTACGGCACATCCGCGCACTTCCTGTGGATCGGGGAGCGCACGCGCGAACTCGACGGCGCGCACGTGGACCTGCTCTCCCGGTTGCGCAATCCCATCGGCGTCAAGCTCGGCCCGTCCACCACGGGCGACGACGCCCTGCGGCTCATCGATGCCCTGGACCCCGAGCGCGAGCCGGGTCGCCTGACGTTCATCACCCGCATGGGTGCCAAGAACATCCGCGAGAAGCTGCCCCCGGTGATCCAGGCCGTGGAGGCGTCGGGTGCCAAGCCCGTGTGGGTCACGGACCCCATGCACGGCAACACGGTCTCGCTGCCCTCGGGGTACAAGACCCGCAACTTCGACGACATCGTGGATGAGGTCCGCGGCTTCTTCGAGGTGCACCGCGCGCTGGGTACGTTCCCGGGCGGCATCCACGTGGAGATGACCGGTGACGACGTCGCGGAGTGCCTGGGCGGGTCCGACCCGGTCAACGAGTCCTCGTTCGCCGAACGTTACGAGACGCTGTGCGACCCCCGGTTGAACCACATGCAGTCCCTGGAGATCGCGTTCCTGGTCGCGGAGTACCTCTCCCAGCAGAACTGATCCGGTGACATGCGATGACCCCGGCACGGTTGGTGCCGGGGTCATCTTTCGTGTGTAAGGCGTCCGTGCCGTCATCGCCTTCGGGGCGCGGGTGTCACGGCGTGGTCGTGACAGCACGGTCGCCACTCATGCGGTCGTGTCCGCACGACCGTCACAACACGGTGAGGATCACCGTGTTCCCGTCCTCACGCTGGCGCACGACCCGGTTGAGGTGGGAACCAATGGGTGAGTTGATCTCCACCGTGTACCCCTGCTCCTCGAGGCTCTGCCGGGCGGAGTCCGCGTCCTGGCCCACCACGTTGGGCGGTGCACCCTGCGGGGTGTCCGCGGCGAGGGTCAGGGCCACGGTCGTGCCCTCGTCCACGCTCGTCCCCGCAGCGGGGGACTGCCCGAGCACGGTGTCCACGGCCTGCGCGGAGTACTCCCGCGAGATCTCGCCCACGCGCAGCCCGGCGCCGGTGATCGCGGCCCGGGCGTCGTCGCCCGCTGAACCGACCACGGTGGGAACGCTCACGCGGGCAGGACCCTCGGAGACCACCAGGTTGACCTGCTCGATACCGCGCACGGTGGTGGAGGCCCCGGGATCCGTGGCGATCACGATGCCCTGCGGGACCTCGGGGCTCGTGGTCGAGCGCACGCCCACGTTGGAGATGCCCGCGCTGTTGAGGGCGCGTTCCGCGGTTGCGGTGTCCTGACCTGCGACGGCAGGGACGGTCGCGGACGCCGTCCCGGGGGCCGAGCCGAGCCACCAGCCCAGGAATCCGGCCACCGAGAGCAGCAGCGCGAAGACCACGGCGCCCACGGCCAGGTGCAGGGCAAGGGGCTGGGGGTTCAGCCGGACCCGGGGTGTGTCGCGGGAGCGGTGGGCGGTGGAGCCCACCTGGGTCATGGCGATGGTCCCGGTCGCATCGGGCTCGAAGGCGGGCAGGATCGGCGCACCGGCCCCGCGCTCGCCGGGACGGCCCATTCCATGCGTGTGCTGACTACCGAGCGGGGTGGTGGCGTTCTCCCCGGTGGGATCCGCTCCCGTATCGCCGAGGGCCTCCGTGGGTACTCCGCCGAGTGCCTGCGTCGGCGCCTCGGCGGCGTCGCCTCCTGCGGTGGGAACGGTGGCCGCGCCGGCAGCGGCGGACGCTCCCGCAGCGCCGGCCAGTGCCCCTCCGGCGACCGCCGCCGCAGCCGTCGAGGCGTGGGACCCGCCTCCCAGGACGACCGTGTCCGTGTCCCGCAGTGAGGGCGGGTCGATCTGCTCGGGCAGCGAGCGTCGGATGGCCAGCGCGAGGTCCAGCAGCGCCGCGGCGTCGGCGGGGCGCTGGGCAGCGTCGCGGGACGTCGCGCGCAGCACGAACTCGTCGAGCGCGGCGGGGACGCCCTGCGCGAGCCCACTGGGGGCGGGGACGTCCCGGCTCACGTGGGCGGTCGCGACCTGCAGGGCGGTACCGGTGTACGGGCGTGAGCCCGTGAGCATCTCGTACGCCATGATCCCCACGGCGTAGACGTCGCTGCGCTGGTCCACGGGGCCGTCCCCCACGAGTTCGGGGGCGGCGTAGCCCACCGTGCCCATGACCGTGGTGCTCGTGGTGTGCTCGTCCACGGCGCGGGTCAGTCCGAAGTCGGCAACCTTGACCTGCCCGCCCCGGGTCAGCAGGACGTTCTCGGGCTTCACGTCCCGGTGGACCAGGCCGATCCGGTGCGCCTGGGTGAGGCCGCGCAGCACGGGGATCAGCAGGTCGAGCGTGCGGCGCGGTGTCATGGGCGCCTCATGGGCCACGACGTCGCGCAGAGTGGGCCCGTCCACGTATTCCAGGACCAGGTAGAGCACGCCATCCGCGGTGTGACCCTGGTCCAGGACGGCCACCACGTTGGGGTGGTGCAGGCGCGCGGCGGACTTGGCCTCACGCCGTGCCCTGGCCAGGAAGGACGGGTCGTCCGCGACGTGGGGGTGCATGATCTTCAGGGCCACGGGACGTTCGAGCCGTTCGTCGAGCCCCTCGTAGACCGTGGCCGTACCACCGCGGGCGATCAGGCGGCGGACCTGGTACCGGCCCTCCAGCAGGGATCCCACGCGGTGGTCGTTCATGCTGCTACTGGGCAAATTCTCGTTCCTGTGCGCTCACGGCTTTCACGTACGCCTTGGTGTCGGGGTACATACCGTACGTCTTCACGCCGTGCAGTCCCTGATAGTAGGCGCCGATCCCCGCGGCCTTGTTGGGGGCCTTGGCCTGCAGCTCCCGGATCAGCGCGACCCCCGCGGTGATGTTGTCCTGGGGGTCCAGCAGGTCCAGGTCCCGACCCACCATCGCGGACGCCCACTCACCGGCGGACGGGATCACCTGCATGGTGCCCACGGCGTCCGCGGGGGAGACCACCCCGTGGCGGAACCCGGATTCCTGCGAGGCGTGAGCGAGCGCGAGCGCCGGGTCCACCCCCAACTCCTGGGCGGTCGCTCGCACCATCTCGCGGATCTGCTCCGGGGCCGGCAGTTGGCGCTGCTGCAACTGGGCGTGGTGTCGGTTCGCGGACTCCACGACCTCGCGGGGGTACGTGCGGCCCGCGAACGTGTCACCCACGGCGGCCTTGTGCTTCGGGGCCGCGGCCGTGCCAGCGTCACGCACCGTCGCGGCGGGTTCGGACGACGACGCCGCTCGGGCGGGTCCCGCCGCCCCGCCCGGGATCGTGAGTCCCTGGCCCGGGCGCAACACGGAGGCAGCGGAGACCCCGTTGGCCCGCATGAGCTCGGCCACGCTCACGCCGTAGCGCTGCGCGAGGTCCCACAGGGTGTCACCGGCGGCCACGGTGTGGCGCCGGGAGCCGCCGCGGTCGGAGCCGGCCGGGTCTGCGTCGTCGGCGCGCGATGCGGCCGCGGAGGAGGAGGCGGGAGCGCGGTCCGATCCCGGGATCACGAGCCGCTGGCCGGGACGGATCATGCCGTGGGCCGGGAGCTTGTTGACGCTCATCAGGTCTTGGACTCGCACCCCGTGGGCGGTCGCCAGGGACCACAGGGAGTCCCCGGGGGCCACGGTCACGTGCGTGGACTGGGCATGATGCGCCACGTGGACGTTCGGGGCGGGCGCCGGCGCGGCGTGCGCGGAACCCACGGTGCCCAGGGCGGTGAGGGCGGCCAGCGCGGCGGCGGAGCCCTGCGCGGCGCGGCGGGACCATGTGGAACGGGGGGACCGGCGGTCGTGGGGCGGGTCAACCGGCATGTTCGCGATTCCTACCTCTGGACGGGGGAGCGGGGGAAGATCCGGCGGCACCCTCCGGTACAGCACGGTGCCCCCAGATTACCCGACCACCGGTCGCGACCGGTGTGTGAGCCGGTCGGTGCGCCGTGGCACAGTAGGGTTCGTGAACTACTCAACCGATCTCTCCGCCCAGGAATTCGCCGAACTCGACTCGTTGGTGGGTGAGTGGACCTACCTTCCCGACATCGCCGAGGCCATGGACATCCAGATCACCCGGGTGCACCGGCTCGTGGACGACGGCGCCCTGCTCGAGGTGCGCCGACCCGAAGACCGCGTGCGTGTGGTCCCCGCCGAATTCATGGACGGCGACCGCCCCGTGGACTCCCTCAAGGGGACCGTGGCCGTCCTGCGGGATGCCGCCTACACGGACGCCCAGGCGATCCGCTGGCTGTTCACCGAGGACGAGTCCCTGCCCGGGCGGCCCATCGACGCGCTGCGCCGTGGCCAGAAGACCGAGGTGCGCCGCAGGGCACAGGCCCTGGGCTGGTGACACCCGCCCGCTGAGGCGGCCTACTTGGCGCGGCGCACGGCGGCGTCGGCGAGCGCCTGCAGTCCGGCCCGGGCGACGTCGTCGGTGCGCAAGCGCGCCAGCTGCGTGTCCGCGGTGCGCACGAGGGACGTGATGAGTTCCTCCGAGCGCGCGTGGGCGCCGCTGTCCCGCATGAGGTCCCGCGCGCGGTGCACCTCCTGCTCGGTGAGTTCCGCGCGGCCGAGCACCGATTCGAGCCACGCGATGTCCTCGGCCGAACTCGATGCCGCGCACAGTGCGATCAGCGCGGTGCGCTTGCCCTCGCGGATGTCGTCCCCGGCGGGCTTGCCCGTGGTCTCCGGGTCGCCGAAGACCCCCAGGACGTCATCGCGCAATTGGAAAGCCTCGCCGACCGGCAGCGCGAACGCGGAGCAGTCCGCGAGGAACGCGCGGTCCGCGCCGGCGAGTGCCGCGCCGATCTCCACGGGGTGCTCCACCGAGTACTTGGCGGACTTGTAGCGCAGCACGGTCATGGCACGCTCGAGTTGCTCCTCGGGGTCGCCCACGGCGGGAGCGACCTCCGCGTGGATGTCCAGGTACTGCCCGGCCATGACCTCGGTGCGCATCGTGGAGAAGATCTCCCGTGCGGTCGCGGCCGCGTCCCCGGCGACGCGCGCGGTGGCGTCGGCGAAGAGTTGTTCCGCGAAGGACAGGCTCATGTCCCCGGTGAGGACGGCCGCGCTGACCCCGAAGTGGGCAGCGTCCGCGGACCACCCGGAATCGCGGTGCAGAGCCTCGAAAACGCGGTGCACACTGGGCTTGCCGCGGCGCGTGTCCGAGCGGTCCAGGATGTCGTCGTGGATCAGCGCCGCGGTCTGGAAAAGTTCCAAGGACGCCGCGGCGGCCACGGCGACCTCGTCCGCCACGGCCCCGCCCGCCGCGCGCCAGCCCCAGTAGCACAGCCGTGCGCGCAGGCGCTTGCCGCCGCGCGTGAGGTCCTCGATCGCGTCCACGAGCACGGTCGCGTGCGGGGAGATCCCGGTGACCCGTTCGCGTTCCCGCGCGAAGAACTCGGTGATCCGCTCGTCCAGGAGCGCGGAGAAGTCACGGTCCTGTTGCGTCGCGGTGACGGACGCGTCGGAAAGGGTCATGCCAGGGCACCTTTGATCGAGGGGATGCTGTCGGCCGCGCTGCGCGGTACCGCGGGTCGCGGCGGGCGTCACGGGCACGGGCTCCACGACGCCGGGCCGCCCCGCGGGCGCCCGACCAGCCTAACCGGACGCGGCGCCGCGGATGCGTATCGGTGCCGCCCCGTCGAGCGGCCCGGGGCCGGACAAGTTCGTGGCGCCGTGGCCCGTGTGCGTGTCGGAGCCCCTTCCTAGGCTTACGAAAGACGAACCAGATCCCGCGCGGGTGGCATGTCCGTCATCAACGGGTCTCGATCCGGACGGGTCCCGCGTGGCGATGGGTTCCCGATGCCGGAGGGTCGTGGAAGGAGGCGCCATGGGCGGGCCCAGTCCGCAGCAACTGGCCGAGTACCGGCGCTGCGCCATCCTGCACGTGGACATGGACATGTTCTACGTGGGTGTGGAGCTGCTCAACGCCCCCCAGTACCGCGGCCGCCCCGTGATCGTGGCCGGTTCCGGTCCGCGCTCGGTGGTGCTCTCCGCGTCCTACGAGGCCCGCCGGTACGGCGTGAACTCCGCGATGCCCGTGTCCCAGGCCCGCGCTCGCTGCCCCTCCGCGGTGGTGCTCGAACCGCATCGCGAGGCGTACACCCATTACTCACGGATCGTGATGGACATCTTCCGCTCGGTCACGGACCGCGTGGAGCAGCTGAGCGTGGACGAAGCGTTCGTGGACGTGTCCGGGGCGATCCGGCGCAGCGGACCGCCCGTCGAGATCGCCCGGACCCTGCGGCGCGTGATCCACGAACGCACGGGACTCACCGCCTCCGTGGGGGTCGCGGAGAACAAGACGGTCGCCAAGATCGCCTCCGCGTACTGCAAACCGGACGGGCTGCTCGTGGTGACGCCCGAGCACACCCTCGCGTTCCTGGCACAGCTGCCGGTGGGCAAATTGTGGGGGGTGGGCAAGCGCACCTCCGAGATCCTGCAGTCCGCCGGGCTGTCCACGGTCGGGGACATCGCCGCCACGCCGTTGCCCCGGTTGCACGCGCTCGTGGGCACCGCTTCCGGGACACATTTGAAACAATTGGCCACCGGCCACGACCCCCGTCCCGTGACGCCCGCGCGCGAGGAGAAGAGCATCGGGGCCGAACGGACGTTCCAGCGCGACGTCGCCGACAGTGCGGCTCTGAAACGTGTGCTGCTGGGCCTGGCCCACGACACCGCGGTCCGGTTGCGCAGGCACGGACTGCGCGCCGGGCGCGTGGGACTCAAGCTGCGCTACGCCGATTTTTCGACCATCACCCGCTCCAGGACGCTGAGTCACCCCGTCACCGCGGCCCACGATCTCTACACCGAAGCGTGCGCGCTACTGGACGGTCTGGGCCCGCGAGCGCAGGCCGTGCGGCTCGTGGGCATCAGGGCGGAGAAGCTCACCGGGGCCGATCGCGCGTTCCAGTTGAGCCTGGACGGACGGGAGGAGGAATGGGGTGCCGCGGAGGAAGCCATGGACCGCGTGCACCACCGATTCGGCCCCGGAATTGTGCGCCCAGCCAAACTCATGGAAACGACGATGCCAATCCGTCCCGCACGGGATATTCTGGACGGTACGTGAGGAAGGCAGCCGTACCGCCCCCGCCTCGCTCCCTCAACACCACAGGAGGAATCGTGCCTCTCTCCGAGCACGAACAACAGCTTCTCGCCCAGCTCGAGAAGCAGTTGCACGACGACGACCCCCGCTTCGCGTCGACCATGCACACCGAAGCGGTTCGGGGGCGCGGGTCCATGCGCAACGTCGTGCTGGGGGTCGTGATCGCAGTGGTTGGCCTGGGCGTCCTGCTCGCCGGGGTCGCCATGCACCTGATCATCGTGGGCGTGTTGGGCTTCATCGTGATGGCCGCCGGCGCGTACGTGGCCACCGTGCGGGGCCGGGCCACCCCGGACAAGGGCGCGGCCAATCCCGGAGGCCCCGGGAGCGGGCCGTCCAATGGCGGGCCGTTCGGCCGCGGTCCCTCCGGTCCACGCAAGTCCTCCACTTTCCTCCAGAACCTCGAGGAGAAGTGGGACAAACGCAATCAGGGTTAGCGCTGAGCCTCCCCGCAGGCCGTCCAGCCCGTAAAACTTCCGAGAACTCCCCGGCACCGCGCCGGGGAGTTCTTTCATGCCCGGACCCATCGTCTCCGGCGTGCCCGCAGACCACGCCGGGAAAGGTGTGTCGACGACGCCCCGGGGCAGCGCCGTCGTGGCGTGCCGTGGAGGGGATCCGCGTTGACGGGGGAGGGCAGTGGAGTAAAGTGGAGGGTGGTAGAGAAGCGAGGGTTGGGCTGACCCTGGTTCGAAGGCGGTGGCTGTGTTTCTCGGAACATACGAACCGCGTTTGGACGACAAGGCCAGGCTGATTCTCCCGGCCAAGTTCCGGGCCGAACTGGCGGACGGACTCGTGCTGACCCGAGGGCAGGAACGCTGCCTGTACGTGTTCAGCGCGCAGGAGTTCGCCAGGGTCCACGAACAGATGCGGGCGGCCCCGTTGTCGTCCAAGCAGGCCAGGGATTACATCCGCGTTTTTCTCTCCGGGGCATCGGACGAGGTCCCGGACAAGCAAGGTCGCATCACCATTCCGGCGTCCCTGCGCTCGTACGCGGGCCTGGACCGGGAACTGGCGGTGATCGGGGCGGGCAGCCGCGCCGAGATCTGGGATGCGGCCTCGTGGCAGCAGTACCTGGCGGAGAAGGAAGCGGCTTTCTCCGCCACGGAGGACGAGGTCATACCCGGGCTGTTCTGATCA
Source organism: Kocuria sp. PD6 (assembly GCF_031844145.1). NCBI lineage: Bacteria > Bacillati > Actinomycetota > Actinomycetes > Micrococcales > Micrococcaceae > Kocuria > Kocuria sp. PD6. The sequence goes on along the minus strand of NZ_JAUZUS010000009.1, from coordinate 108,636 downwards.
CCCGAGGACCACCGCGCGGACCCCCGCCGGTGCCGTCCCCGGACATGAGATCTCCAGCCGCCCACGTCACCGTCCTGACTCGACTTCCCCCGAGTCAGGCCGGATTCGAGGGGCGAGCGGCGGATGGGGATCTGGTGTCCGGGCGCACCGTAGGATGCCCCCGGAGGACATCGGTGCCGTGCGCACCGAGACCTGCGACCCGTAGTACCCGCACGATCCGCGACAGACCAGGAGCCCGGCATGGACCACGCCCCCGCCGAGCAACGACACATCCCCGTGATGCTGGAGCACTGTCTGGACCTGCTCGCGCCGGCGTTGGACACCGAACACCCCGTGGTCGTGGACGCGACCCTGGGCATGGGCGGGCACACCCACGCCATGCTCGAACGCTTCCCGGGGTTGCGCGTGGTCGGGATCGACCGGGACCCCCAGGCCCTCGAACTCGCCGGGGAACGCCTTGCGCACTTCGGGGAGCGGTTCACGGGCATCCACACCACGTACGACCACATCGATCAGGCCGCCGCAGCCGCCGGTGTGGACCGGGTGGACGGCATCCTGTTCGACCTCGGGGTGTCCTCACTGCAGCTGGACGAACGCGAGCGCGGCTTCGCGTACTCGTTCGACGCCCCCCTGGACATGCGCATGAACTCCCGGGCGGAACTGTCCGCGTACACCGTGGTCAACGAGTACTCGGAGGCCCAGCTCAAGGACATCATCTACCGCTGGGGCGAAGACCGCTTCGCGCCGCGGATCGCGCGCGCCATCGTCGCCGCCCGTACCGAGGCCCCGCTGCGCACGACCGCCCAGCTCGTGGACGTGGTCCGCTCCGCGGTCCCCGCCGCGGCCCAGCACAAGAAGGGCCACCCGGCCAAACAGACCTTCCAGGCGTTGCGGATCGAGGTCAACGAGGAACTCGACGTCCTGGAGCGTGCCGTGCCCGCCGCCGTGGAAACTGTCAGGGTGGGAGGGCGTGTCCTCGCCATGAGTTACCACTCCCTGGAGGACAGAATTGTCAAGCAGGAGTTCACTCGCGGTGCACGTTCCACGGCCCCCAGAGGTTTTCCCGTGGAACTGCCGGAACACCAGCCCACGCTGAAGGTTCTCACCCGCGGGGCGGAACGCGCCGGCGAGCAGGAGGTCCGGGACAACCCCCGGGCCGCCTCGGCCAGGTTGCGTGCCGTCGAGCGGCTCCGGGAGACCACGAGACCAGGGAGTGCGCGATGAGCAGTGCGACGTCGGCCTCGCACCCGTCGTCGGGTGACCCCTCGGGCCGGGGGGCGGACGGGCGTAGGCCGCTCTCCGTGGTGCCGCGCCGCGCGGCCCGCCGCAGCCGGGTCTCCACCGTGGTCATGTGCACCCTCGCCCTGGCCGCAGCTCTCGTGGGCATCCTGGTGCTCAACATCCAGATCACCCAGGGGCAGTACCAGTTGACCGAGCTCACGGGTCAGCAGCGCGCTCTCTCCCAGGAGAACGAGGCGCTCACGCAGGATATCGAGGCCAATTCCGCGCCGCAGAACCTGGCCGCCCGCGCCAACGACCTGGGCATGGTCCCGGCCAAGGATGTGGGGAGCATCCAGCTCGGCACGGGTGCCGTCACGGCCCCGAGCGCCCCCGCGGAGAAGACGGACGCGCAGAACATCCTCGTGCCGCCCGCGCAGATGAAGGGTTCCGACGCCGCGGAGGCGAACCGGATCGCCGCCGAGGAACGCGCAGAGAAGCGCGCCAAGGAAGAAGCGGACAAGAAGACCGCCCAGCGTAAAGCGGCCCAGAAGGCCGACGAGTCCCGGGATCTCAACGGGGGCTCCATCCCCGCGCCGTCGCAGCGCGCGCCTGGCCAGTGAACGCGCCGGTCCGCGCCGCGGACCGGGTGTAGAACCCGTCGGAGGTGGCCCCACCACGCTGAAGTCCAGGAATCGAGGAAGACCGTGTCAGCATCGTCAGCGCGCAAGAACCGAGTGTTCCGGCCCTATTCGCGCATGCACGTGGGCATCGCCTTCCTGCTGGTCCTGTTGCTTCTCGTGGTGGGCCGCCTGTTCTGGGTCCAGGGGCTGGACCCCGGGGGCCGGGCCGAGGCCGCGGCCGCCCAGCGCACGCTCGTGGAGTCCATCCCCGCGGTGCGCGGGGAGATCACCGACAACCGTGGCACGGTGCTGGCCCGCACACTGCAGCGCTACGACATCACCGTGGACCAGAGCGCCGTCGCCGCCGTGACCGTGCCCCACAAGGACGGTTCCACCGAGACCGTGACCCCCACGCAGGCCGTGTACAAGATCGCGGACGCCCTGGGCATGAAGGACACGGACGTGAAGGCCGCGCTGGACGGGGACAAGAGCTTCAACTACGTAGCGCGGGGCGTAACCCCCGAGCAGTACAACGCCCTGCGGGAGTTGAACCTGCCGTACATCTACGGCCAGCCCACGTTCCAGCGCAGCTATCCGGACGGTTCCCTGGGCGGTTCCGTGGTCGGGTTCCTGGGCGGGGACAACCAGGCCCTCGGCGGGATCGAACAGACCCAGGACTCCCTGTTGCGCGGCACCGACGGCGAGCGCCGCTTCGAGATCTCCGGCGACGGCGTGCGCATCCCCGTGGCCCCGCAGGAACAGAAGGCCGCCGAGAACGGTTCGAACGTCAAGCTCTCGCTCGACAGCGACGTCCAGTTCTTCGCGGAGCAGGCCGTGCGCGAACGGGCCAAGCAGCTCAAGGCCGAATGGGGCACGGCCGTGGTCATGGACGTCAAGACCGGCAAGGTCCTGGCGCTCGCGGACACCTCCTCGGTGGACCCCAACGTCCCGGGCAAGGCCGACGCCGCCGACCTCGGTTCGCGCGCCGTGTCCCAGGCCGTGGAGCCCGGTTCCACGGAGAAGATCGCCACGGTGGCCGGCGCCCTGGACCGGGGGATCGTGTCCCCCACCACGGAGATCACGGTCCCGCCGTACCTGCAGATCGGTTCCGAGAAGATCACCGACGCGTTCGACCACGGCACCCAGAACCGCACGGTCGCGGGGATCATCGCGGACTCCATGAACACGGGCACCGTGATCATGGGTTCCAAGATGGACAAGCAGGCCCGCCACGACAACCTCGCGAACTTCGGGGTGGGTTCCGCCACGGGCATCGAACTGCCGGGGGAGTCCACGGGCATCCTGGCGCCCGCGGATCAGTGGGACCCGCGTCAGGAGTACACGGTGTTGTTCGGTCAGGGCGTGTCCCAGACCCCGTTGCGCACGGCGTCGATCTTCCAGGCGGTCGCGAACAAGGGCCGTCAGATCGAACCGCGCCTCGTGGACTCCGTGACCGCGCCGGACGGGACGGTCACGCACCCCGAACGTCCTGAACCCAAACAGGTGCTCTCCGAGTCCGCCGCGCAGCAGACGCTGGACATCATGGAGAACGTGGTCACGCAGGGCGGCGCCAAGGAAGCGGCCGTGCCGGGATACCGCGTGGGTGGTAAGACGGGTACGGCCGAGGCGCCGAGCGAGGGCGGCGGGTACGAGGGCTACACCACGTCCTTCGTGGGTGTGGCCCCCATGGAGGACCCTCAGTACCTCGTGGCGGTTACCATGCAGCGCCCCCAGGGGGACGTGCGCACCTTGGGCGTGACGAGCACGTTCTCCACGATCATGTCTCAGGTGCTGCACCACTTCAACGTGGCGCCCTCCACCACCACGGGGCCCACGTTCGACATGCAGGTGCCGCAGAACGTGGACCGGGACGTGACACCCACGAACGCGCTCGAGCAAACGTGGCCGCAGCCGGGGAGGGACGAGTCCCAGGACTAAACTTCCCACACAGAAGCACATGGCGGCAGCAACGACCGGTGAGACACCGGCCCGGGTGGACGGGGTACGTCCACAGACAGGTTCGAAGAGGATTTCTATGGTGGCATCTGCCCAAGAAGGGACCGACGCGCAGAGTCTGCGTCCGTCCCGGCCCGTGGCCCACTCGCTCGAGGAGCTCGCGCGGCTCACGGGCGCGCGGGTGGTCCCCGCCCCCACGGGGACCACCGTTCCCGTCACGGGAGTGGTCCTGAACTCGCGGGAGGTGCAGCCGGGTGATCTCTATGCCGCGCTGCCCGGCGCCAAGGTGCACGGGGCGCGATTCGCCGCCGACGCCGCCGCATCCGGTGCCGTGGCGATCCTCACCGATCCGGACGGCGCGCGGTCCGTGGTCGAGGCGGGCGTGGGCCTGCCGGTGCTCGTGAGCCCTGAACCCCGTTCATGGGTGGGTCCGGTGGCCCGCGCGGTCTACGATTCCCAACCGGCGGACGGCACCGGCCAGGAGCTTTTCGCGGTGACCGGCACCAACGGCAAGACCACCACGACCTACTTCATCACCTCGATCCTGCGCGCCCTGGGCCACATGACCGGGTTGATCGGCACCATCGAGATCCTCGCGGGGGACACACCCATCCCGTCACGCATGACCACGCCAGAGGCTCCGCACGTGCATTCCCTGCTGGCCCTGACCCGTGAACGCGGGATCACCGCCACCGCCATGGAGGTCTCGTCCCACGCCCTCGAGTTCCACCGGGTGGACGGGGTGCACTACGACGTCGCTGGGTTCACCAATCTCACCCAGGACCACCTGGACCTGCACGGGTCCATGGCCGAGTATTTCGAGGCCAAGGCGCAGTTGTTCACGCGCGAGCGCACGAGCCGCGGCGTCGTCGTGCTGGGGGACGGGGACCCGTGGAGCGCCGCGATGGCGCAGCGGGCCCGCGAGAACCTGGGTGCGGAGAACGTCACGACCGTTGCCCTGCGCGGCTCGGACGGAACGCGTCAGGACGCGAGCGATGCGGAAGGCACCGCCCCCGTCGGGACCGGCGGGGCGGACGCCGCGGACTGGACCCTGCGCTCGCTGACCCGCCGGGGCATCGGTCACGCGTTCACGCTGCAGCACACGGACGGGCGCGCGCTGGACATGCACACGGGACTGCCCGGTGAGTTCAACGTGGCCAACGCGGCGCTGGCCGTGCTCATGGTCCTGGACTCCGGCGTGGCACTGAACACCCTGCAACGCGTCCTGGACGAGCACGACCCCCTGAGCGCGGGCGTGCCCGGACGCATGGAACTTGTGGGCACGCGGCCCACGTCCCTCGTGGACTTCGCGCACAACCCGGACGCGCTCGCGCGCTCGCTGCGCGCCGTGACCCCCGAGGACGGGCGCGGTCGCGTGATCGTGGTCTTCGGCGCCACCGGCGAGCGCGACACCACCAAGCGCCCCATCATGGGCCGGGTCGCGGCGGAGGAGGCGGATGTCGTGATCATCACGGACGACGATCCCCACGCCGAGGAACCCGCTCCCATCCGGGAGCAGGTCGCGCAGGGCGCTCGTGAGGCCGTCGCGAACCATGCTCGCGCCACGGACGTGCTGGTCATCGAACCGCGCGCGACCGCGATCCGCACTGCAGTGCGCATGGCCCACCCGGACGACGCCATCATCGTGGCGGGCCGCGGTCACGAGACCGCCATGGATTTCAACGGCGTGGTCGTGCACCTGGACGACCGCGAAGAGCTGCGGGACGCCCTGGCGGCGTTGCACGCGGACACGAAGGAGCAGCAATGATTGCCATTTCCGCCGCGCAGCTCGCGCGGGCCGTGAACGGTGAGCTCGCGGGGGTCCCGGACCCCGAGTCCGTGACCGTCACCTCCGTCACGACCGATTCCCGGGAAGTCACGGACGGCGCGTTGTTCGTCGCCAAGCCGGGCGAGACCACGGACGGGCACCGCTTCGTGCCGGCCGCCGCGGACTCCGGCGCGGTGCTGCACCTGACCGAACGCGTGGTGACCGACGACGCGGGGGCTCCGTACCCGTGCGTCGTCGTGGCGGACGTGGTGCTCGCGATGGGCGCGCTCGCGAGCCACGTGCTCGAGCAGTTGCGTGCCGCGCACCCGGTCACCGTGGTGGCCGTGACGGGTTCGGTGGGCAAGACGACCACCAAGGACCTGCTGCACGGGATCTTCGCCGCGCAGGGCCCCACGGTCGCGCCGCGCAACTCGTACAACGGCGAGGTGGGTGTCCCGCTCACGGTGTTCACGGCCACCGAGGACACCGAGTACTTCGTGATCGAGATGGGCGCCACGCACATCGGCAACATCCGCTACCTGTGCGACACCGTCCGCCCGGACGTGGGCGCCGTACTGTGCGTGGGTTCGGCCCACGCGGGCGAGTTCGGTGGCGTGGAGAACATCGCGCGCGCCAAGGGCGAGATGGTCGAGGGCCTCTCCGCGCACGGCACCGCGGTGCTCAACGACGACGACGCCCGCGTGCGTGCCATGCGCGAGCGCACCGACGCGCGCATCATCTCCTTCGGGCAGGGACCCGACGCCCACGACCCGGCCCACGAGGACCCGCGCGTGTGGGCCGAGGACGTGACCGTCGGTACCGACGGGTGCCCCGCCTTCACGCTGCACTTCCCGGACGGCTCCGCCCACCCGGTGCACTCGCAGCTGATCGGTGCGCACCATGTGACCAACCTGCTGGCCGCGGCCGCCGTGGCCTTCGGCGCCGGGGTCCCCGCGGCCGAGATCGCAGCGGGTCTGACGGGCCGCGGCCCCCGCTCGCGGTGGCGGATGGAACGCACGGAGCGCCCGGACGGCGTGACCGTGATCAACGACGCCTACAACGCTAACCCGCAGTCCATGCGGGCCGCCCTGCAGACCCTCGCCCAATTGGGCCGCGGGGACGAGGAGCACCCCGCGCGGCGCACGATCGCCGTGCTGGGTGGCATGTTCGAACTCGGTGACGAGTCCATCACCGCCCACGCGGACCTCGGGCAGTTGCTCGTGCGGTTGAACGTCTCGCATGTCGTGGCCGTGGGGGAGGTCGCCCGGCCGGTCTACACCGCTGCGACCCTGGAGGGCTCGTGGGGTGAGGAAGCGGCCTGGGTCCCGGACACCGAGCACGCCGAGCAGTACCTGAATGACACGCTGCGCCCGGGGGACATCGTGTTGTTCAAGGCGTCCAACGCTGCGGGGTTGCAGCACCTGGGGGACCGGGTGGCCCAGGCCACCACCGACACGAACCACCAGGAGGGTTGAGCCCGTGATCCAATTGCTCGTGGCAGCGGGGCTCGGCCTCGTGTTCTCGATCTTCGGTACGCCCGCCCTGATCCGGGTGCTCGCCCGGCGCGGGTACGGTCAGTACATCCGGGACGACGGACCCACGTCTCATCAGACCAAGCGCGGCACCCCCACCATGGGTGGCGTGGCCATCCTGCTCTCGGTCGTGGCCGCCTATCTGGTGACCCACCTGATCAGCGTGATCGCGTGGCCTGAGAACGGTGGGATCACCCTCTCGGGCGTCCTGGCGCTCGGCTTGATGCTCGGCATGGGGCTGGTGGGGTTCCTGGACGACTTCAAGAAGATCTCCAAGAAACAGAACCTCGGGTTGACCGCTGCCGGGAAGATGGCCCTGCAGGGGGCCACCGGGATCGCGTTCGCGCTGCTCGTGCTGTTCTTCCCGGACGAGGCCGGTCACACCCCGGCCTCCACGGCGATCTCCTGGACCCGGGACACCGGCGTGGACCTCGCATTCGCCGGGCCGATCGTGGGGGCCATCCTGTTCGTGATCTGGGTGAATCTGATCGCCACCGGAACCACCAACGCCGTGAACCTCACGGACGGTCTGGACGGGCTCGCCACGGGCGCGTCCATCCTGGTGTTCAGCGGGTACATGCTCATCACACTGTGGCAGGCCGGGCACCTGTGCGAGAACGTGGCACAGGCGGCGTGCTACGAGGTTCGGGATCCCATGGACCTCTCGATCGTGGCCGCGGCCCTGGTGGGTGCGCTCATCGGGTTCCTGTGGTGGAACACGTCCCCGGCGAAGATCTTCATGGGGGACACGGGCTCGCTCGGCCTGGGCGGCGCGCTCGCGGCGTTCGCGGTGCTCTCCCGCACCGAACTGTTGCTGATCCTGATCGCCGGCCTGTTCGTGATCATCACCCTGTCCGTGATCCTGCAGGTGGGCTACTTCAAGCTCTCCCATGGCAAACGCATCTTCAAGATGGCCCCGTTGCAACACCACTTCGAGCTCAAGGGCTGGCAGGAGGTCACGATCGTGGTCCGATTCTGGATCATCGCCGGTCTGTTCGTGGCCGCCGCGCTCGGTGTGTTCTACGGCGACTGGTTGCTGCACAACGGCGGCGCGTTCCCCGGCGCGGAAGCGCTGCACTGACCGCGCGGCGCGCACCCCGCTCTCGGGCGGCGGAGCGCGCCGGTCACCCGCGAGACCACCCACGACCGACACGAGGATGAGGCACGGACCAGACATGATGCACGCGAGCAACGACAACCCCGTCCTGGACAACCCCCGCCTCGCGGAGCTGACCAGCTGGGACGCGCCCTGGTCCGGTCTGCGCGCCGTGGTCGCCGGGATCGGGGTCTCGGGTTTCGCCGCGGCGGACACCCTGATCGAACTCGGTGCGCTCGTCACCGTCCTGGACTCCCGGGACACCGAACGCAATCGGCAGAGCGCGGACACCCTGAAGATCGTGGGCGCGAGCGACGTCGTCCTGGGGCCGGCCGCCATGACGAGCGTCCCGGACGTGGCCGGGGCCCGCCCGGACGTCGTGATCACGTCCCCGGGCTTCCCGCCCACCCACCCGCTGCTCGCCGCGGCGCGCGAGGAGGGCATCCAGATCTGGGGTGACGTGGAACTCGCGTGGCGCGTGAACCGCCGCGCGGGGCGCAAGACCCCCGAATGGGTGTGCATCACGGGCACGAACGGCAAGACGACGACCGTGGGCATGACCGCCTCCATCCTGCAGGCCGCCGGGCTCAAGGCCGTGGCCGTGGGCAACGTGGGCACGCCCATCCTGGACGCACTGCGCGATCCTGTGGAGTACGACGTCCTGGCTGTGGAATTGTCCAGCTTCCAACTGCACTGGACGCACTCCGTCTCGCCCCTGGCCTCCGTGGTGCTCAACGTGGCCCAGGACCACGTGGACTGGCACGGCAATTTCGAGAACTACCGCGCGGACAAGTCCCGTGTGTACGAGAACACGCGGGTCGCGTGCGTGTACAACGCCGAACAGGACGGCGCGGAGGAACTCGTGGAGGAAGCGGACGTGCTCGAGGGCTGCCGCGCGGTGGGCTTCACCACGCAGACCCCGGGGCTGTCCATGGTGGGCGTGGTGGACGACCTGCTCGTGGACCGCGCGTTCGTCGCAGAGCGCATCACGACCGCCGCCGAGATCGGATCGATCGAGGACACCGGCTCCATCCCCACGCGTCACATCGTGGCCAACGCGCTCGCCGCCGCGGCGCTCGCGCGCGCCGCCGGGGTGAGCCCCGAGGCCGTGCGGGACGGACTGCGCGCCCACCGCCCCGGTGAACACAGGATCCAGCTCGTGGCCGAATCGGACGGGGTGCGCTGGATCAACGACTCCAAGGCCACCAACCCACACGCCGCGCAGGCGTCCCTGTCCGCGTTCGACTCCGTGGTCTGGATCGCCGGCGGGCTCTCCAAGGGCGTCACGTACGACACCCTCGTGGAGCGCAACGCAGGCCGGCTGCGCGCGGTCGTCGTGATCGGCACGGACGACGCCGCCCTGCTGGACGCGCTCTCCCGCCTGGCCCCGGACGTGCCCGTCCTCGCGGCGACCCCGGGCCAGGGCGGCACCGCACCGGACGACTCCGGCATCGACCCGACCGACGGGCACGCCGTGATGCGCCGGGCCGTGCGGTTGGCCCGTGAACACGCCGAGCCCAAGGACACCGTGCTGATGGCACCGGCGGCCGCGTCCATGGACCAGTTCGCCGACTACGCGGACCGCGGCAACGCGTTCATGCACGTCGTGCACGAAGAATTGGGGTTCTGATGGCCACCCGCACCCCCGAACGTCCCCGGGTAGCCGAGCCCGCGGAGCCGGGCACCCGATCGACCGCCCTGAGCACCAGGATGCGCGGCTGGTGGCACCAGCTCACCGACGGCCCGCTCTTCCACTCCTACTACGCCCTGGCCGGGTGCGTGGTGTTGCTCACCGGCATCGGCGTGATGATGGTGCTCTCCGCGTCCGCGGTGGAATCGATCTCCGACAGTCGCTCGGCGTACGCCCTGTTCGCGCGCCAGGCGCTGTTCGGGGTCGTGGGGTTGATCGCGATGTTCGCGCTGTCCATGGTGCCACCCCACTTCTACACGCGGATCGCGTGGGCGCTGTGGGGTCTCAGCGTGCTCGTGTCCCTGCTCGTGTTCACACCCCTGGGGCGGGAGGTCAACGGCAACCGCAACTGGCTCGTGCTGGGCGGTCAGTCGTTCCAGCCCTCGGAGTTCGCCAAGCTCGCGCTGTGCATCTGGCTCGCGGCGATGTTCGCGCGCCAGGGAGATGCGGTCGCGCAGCACTGGAAGCCGGCCCTGTGGCCCTCCGTCGTGGGATTCCTGGTCCCCACCCTCCTCACGCTGGCCGGCGGGGACGCCGGTACGGCCATCGTGTTCTGCCTCATCTACGCCGCGGCACTGTGGTTCGCGCGCGCACCCCTGAAGATCTTCCTCGTGGGCGCGGCCGGCCTCGTCCTGGGCGGGTTGTTCCTCGTGATCACTGCGCCGCACCGTCTGGACCGGATCACCGGGTGGCTGTTCGGGGAGTGCGGCGCCACGGACGCGTGCTGGCAGGCACAGCAAGGACTCAACGCCCTGGCCACTGGCGGCTGGTGGGGCGTGGGGCTCGGCCAGTCCCGGCTCAAATACAACTACGTGCCCGAGGCCCACAACGACTACATCTTCTCGATCATCGGCGAGGAACTCGGCCTCGTGGGCACCGTGATCATCCTGGCGCTGTTCATCGTGATGGTCGTGGCCATGGCCCGGATCCTGTTGCGCACCCGCAGCACGTTCGTGCGGATCACCACCGCGTGCGTGGCCACGTGGCTCGTGGGCCAGGCCTTCGTGAACCTGGGCATGGTCACTGGCCTGCTCCCGGTGATCGGTATCCCGCTGCCCTTCATCAGCTACGGTGGATCCGCGCTGCTGATGACCATGGCGGCCGTGGGCGTGGTCATGTCTTTCGCCCGGGTCCCGCGCTCGGTGCGTGTGGGTCCCGGACGGTCCGGGGCGGCATCGGGCACCCAGATCCTGGACGACCAGGAGGCCTACGAGCGCGGGCTGGCCACGCAACCGGAACGCCCCCGGACGTCGTGGGCGCAGCGCGTGACCCAGCGGTTCGGAAAGGGACGAGAATGACAACCACGCACGACATCGACCACCAGCAAAAGCGGGCCGGATCCGCCCGCGTGGTGCTCGCCGGTGGCGGCACCGCGGGGCACATCAGCCCCCTGCTGGCCATCGCCGACGCCGTGCAGCAGTTGCGCGCGGACGCCACGGTGTGCGCCGTGGGCACTGCCTCCGGCATGGAGACGCGGCTCGTCCCGCAGGCCGGTGTACCCCTCGAACTGATCGACCGCGTGCCCCTGCCCCGCAAGCCGTCCCTGGACCTCGCGCGCCTGCCGCGTCGGCTGTCCGCCGCGGTGCGCCAGGCCGGCCGGATCTTGGACGCGCAACAGGCCACGGTGGTCGTGGGCGTGGGCGGGTACGTGTGCACGCCCGTGTACCTCGCGGCCGCGAGGCGTCGGATCCCCGTGGTGATCCACGAGGCCAACGCCAAGCCCGGGATGGCGAACCGGGTGGGCGCCCGGTTCGCGTCCGTCGTGGCGACCGCCTTCCCGGACACCCCGCTGCGTGGTGCGCGCACCGTGGGCATGCCCATGCGGCGTGAGATCGCCACGTTGGACCGGACCGCGGAACGCGCGCAGGCCCGCGCGGCGCTTGGGCTGGACCCGGACCTGCCCACCGTGGTGGTCACGGGTGGTTCCTCCGGTGCCCAGTCCCTGAACCGGACCGTGGCCGCGATTGCGGGGGAGGTCGCGCGGCACGGGTACCAGCTGCTGCACGTGACGGGGCGCGCCAAGGAAGTGCGCACCCCGGACGGCGAGCTGCTGCGCGCGCCGAACTACGTCCAGACCGAGTACGTGGACGGGATGGAGAAGGTCTACGCGGCCGCGGACCTGCTCGTGGCCCGCGCAGGCGCGGCCACGGTGTGCGAGGTCGCCGCCGTGGGTCTGCCCGCCGTTTTCGTGCCCCTGCCCATCGGTAACGGTGAGCAGGCACTCAATGCCCGCTCCATCGTAGCCGCGGGTGGTGCCGAGATCGTGCGGGACGCCGAGTTCACCGCCGCGTTCTACCGCGAGACCGTGGTCCCGCTCGTGACCGACGCTCCCCGGCTCGATCGCATGGCCCAGGCCTCCGCTGCCCACGGTGTCCGCGACGCCGCGCAGGTGATGGCCCGGCTCACCCTCGACCACGCCCGCCGCTGAAAACCTTCCCCCCCCACGTCCCCAGGAGAACCAGTGAACACCCAGCAACCCCTCGATCCCCACGGCCTGGGCCGCGTGCACTTCATCGGCATGGGCGGGGCGGGCATGTCCGCGGTCGCGCGGTTGCTGCTCGCGCGCGGTGTGGCGGTGAGCGGTTCGGACGCGAAGGACTCGGCCGGGTTGCGGCAGCTCGAGGCGCTGGGAGCCACGGTGTTCGTGGGGCAGTCCGCGGCCAACGTGGCCGACGCCGCCACGGTGGTCGTCTCCACGGCAATCAAGGAGACGAACCTGGAACTGGCCGCCGCACGTGCCGCGGGTGCGCGGATCCTGCACCGCTCGCAGGCACTCGCTGCGGCGATGCACGGCAGGAACGTGATCGCGGTCGCGGGGACGCACGGGAAGACGACCACGAGTTCGATGGCCGCCGTGGCCCTGCAGGCGGCCGGTATGGACCCGTCCTGGGCCGTGGGCGCCCACGTCCCGGATCTCGGCGCCAATGCGGGCTTCGGTTCCGGCGACTGGTTCGTGGCTGAGGCCGACGAGTCGGACGGCTCCTTCCTGACCTACCACCCGCGGATCGCAATCATCACCAACGTGGAACCGGACCACCTGGACCACTACGGCAGCGCGGAAGCGTTCTACGCCGCGTTCGAGGCGTTCTGCGACACCATCCGCCCCGGTGGGACCCTCGTGGCGTGCGCGGACGATCCGGGCGCGGACCGGCTCGCGCGGCGTCGTCGGGACCGCGGGGAGGCCGTGTTCACGTACGGGCAGGACCCGGCCGCGGACGTCGTCGTCCCGGACGCCACGCCGCACGGCACGGGCTCGTCCTGCACGCTCACGTTCGACCGCGACGGCGCCCGGCGCACCGTGGAGCTCACGCTCGCCGTTCCCGGAGCGCACAACGTGGCCGACGCCGCGGCGGCGTTCACCGCGGGCCTCGCCGCGGGCGCGGACCCGGACCTGCTCGCCGAGGGCCTGGGCTCGTTCCACGGTTCGTCACGGCGCTTCGACCCCAAGGGCGAGGACGGCGGGGTGCGGGTCTTCGACGACTACGCTCACCACCCCACGGAGGTCGCCGCCGCGCTCACGGCCGCGCGCGACGTCGCCCAGGGTCACCGCGTGCTCGCCGTGTTCCAACCCCACCTGTACTCGCGCACCCGGGAGTTCGCGGAGGCGTTCTGCCGCGCCCTCGAGATCGCAGACCTCGCGTGCGTCACGGACGTCTTCGGCGCGCGCGAGGAACCCCAGCCGGGGATCACCGGCGCCGCGATCACCGGGCACGCCTCCGACGACCGGGTGGTCTCCACCCCGAGCGCCGAGGAGGCGATCGAGACCGTGGTGGCCCGCGCGCGTCCCGGGGACGTGATCATGACGATCGGCGCCGGTGACGTGACCGCTCTCGGGCCGCGGATCCTCTCCGCGTTGGCGCAGCGCTGATGGCACGCTCCGTCCCTCCGCACCAGCCCCGTGTGGGCGGCGCTCCGTTCGACGCGGACGACGCCGCCGCGCGCGACACCGCCGATCCGTCCGGTGCCGAGCCTGACACCGGGACCGCCGACCCGTCCGGAACCACCGACACGTCCGGCATCTCTGACACGTCCGGCATCTCTGACACCTCCGGGACCGGGACGGACGCCTCGACCCCGTGGGACGCGGACCTCCCGTTCCCGACGTCGAGCCCCACCGGAATGGGGTCGTCGGCCGTGGGCCGGGGATCGCGGGGACGCACGCCCGGTGCGTCCTCGGGTGGGTCGAGGTCCGCGCGCGGCCGCGGCAGCGCGCCCGAGGACGCGATGGGCGTCGCCCCGGACGAACAGACCCCCGTCCGCGTGCACGGCGGTGCCAAGGTCACGCGTGTGGCCACGGACGAACTCGAGGCCGTGCCGAGCGCCGGGGGACGGTTCTCCACGTGGCGGGCCCAGCGCCGGGCGGCGCGTGCCGCCGAGGACGCGCCCGAGGACACCGCCGCCGAGGCCGACGACGACTCCACGACCGTCGTGCCGTTCCCGCCGAGCCAGCACCGGCGCACCCGGCGCCGCCGTCTGCTCGCACTGCTGCTGAGCCTCGTGGTGCTCGCGGCGCTGGCGCTCGTGGTCTTCTTCTCGCCGTTGTTCGCGATCCGCACGATCGACGTGCAGGGTGCGACCCTCACGGACCCCCGCACGGTGGAGCAGGCCCTGGCCGGGTACGAGGGAGTCCCCATGCCCCGGATCTCCAAGCAGGAGATCATGAACTCGGTCGGTGACGTCCCCCAGGTGAAGTCCGTGGACGTGGTGCTGCGGCCCCCGCACACCATCACGGTGCACCTGCACGAACGCGTGGGCGTGGCCGTGGTCGAGGACGGGTCCGACCTGGTGCTCGTGGACTCCGAGGGCAAGTCCCTCAGCACCGTGCCCCGTGCCCAGCGCCCGGACGTGCCCCTCGTGGCCGGTGGCCGGGGCGTGTTGAGCACCCAGAAGTTCACCGACATTTCCGAGGTCCTGGCCGCCCTGCCGGCGGACGTGCTGTCCCGTTTGGACGCGGCCGACGCCCCGTCCGGCTCGGCCGTGGAGCTCACTCTCAAGGACGGCAAGAAGGTCCTATGGGGGGATGCGGGGGAGAGCGAACTGAAGTCGCAGGTCGTGGCCGCCCTGGTGAACTCGGACGCCTCGAAGGACGCCTCGCTCATCGACGTCTCCGCACCGTTGCACCCCGTGGTCCGGTGAGAATCCAGCGCATTTTCTCAACCCATGCCTGAGACTTTAAAGTTGGGCGCGACCAGGGGATGTATGGCAAACTCCGGTAACACGTGGGAGCATGATACGGAGAACAGAGCGGGGTTGTTATCCTTACCCTGATCAGGATATTGCACCCGCGGGTGCCAATATCCCGGGAGTTTCACCTCAGGGTTGAAACTTTACCTCAACCGAACATCCCACGTTCCCGCAAGCCCACGCGAGTTAGGTGCATATGGACTCCTCAACCCCCCAGAACTACTTGGCCGTCATCAAGGTGGTCGGCATCGGCGGCGGCGGTGTCAACGCCGTCAACCGCATGATCGAAGAAGGTCTGCGCGGCGTCGAGTTCATTGCCATCAACACGGACGCCCAGGCACTGTTGATGTCGGACGCGGACGTCAAGCTGGACGTTGGCCGCGAACTGACCCGCGGTCTCGGCGCCGGCGCCAACCCGGACGTGGGACGCCAGGCCGCCGAGGACCACGAGGAAGAGATCCAGGAGGTCCTCAAGGGCGCGGACATGGTCTTTGTGACCGCCGGCGAGGGTGGCGGAACCGGTACCGGTGGCGCGCCCGTCGTGGCCCGCATCGCCCGCTCGCTCGGCGCGCTGACCATCGGTGTGGTCACCCGCCCGTTCACCTTCGAGGGTCGGCGCCGGTCCAACCAGGCCGAGAACGGCATCGAGACCCTGCGGGACGAGGTGGACACGCTCATCGTGATCCCCAACGACCGCCTGCTGTCCATCTCGGACCGCAACGTGTCCATGCTGGACGCCTTCAAGTCCGCGGACCAGGTGCTGCTGTCCGGTGTCTCCGGCATCACCGACCTGATCACCACCCCGGGCCTGATCAACCTGGACTTCGCGGACGTCAAGTCCGTGATGCAGGGTGCCGGTTCCGCGCTCATGGGCATCGGCTCCGCCCAGGGTGAGGACCGTGCCGTGAAGGCCGCGGAGCTCGCGATCGCGTCCCCGCTGCTCGAGGCCTCGATCGACGGCGCCCACGGTGTGCTGCTGTCCATCCAGGGCGGTTCGGACCTCGGTCTGTTCGAGATCAACGAGGCCGCGCGCCTCGTGCAGGAGGTCGCCCACCCGGAGGCAAACATCATCTTCGGTGCCGTGATCGACGACGCCCTGGGGGACCAGGCCCGCGTGACCGTCATCGCCGCCGGCTTCGACTCGGTCTCGCAGGAGACCAACGCGAACAACTCCTCGCCCGCGCAGCGCCAGGCGGAGAACACCCGCGCGACCTTCGGCGGGGACGCGTCCCGGCCCTCGGGTCTGGGCCGCTCTCCTCAGCGCGGCGGTTCCTCCTACGGCGCACCCGCCGCGGGGTTCGCGTCCCGGCAGAACCAGGACGACGACATCCCCGATGACGCGGGCTTCGACGTGGACCTGCCCGCCGAGTCGGACGCGCCGTCCTCCACGAACTCCTCGGGCCGCAAGGACTCCCTGGACTTCCCGGACTTCCTGAAGTGAGTCCAGCGATGCGCACCAGGTGAGTTCACTGGTGTGCATCGTTCCGGGGGACTGATATCGGGGTCGGTGCCCCCACGGGCGGCACGGGTTCGCGCGAGCACCCTGCAGTGTGAACGCCCTGCAGCGCAAACACCGATCGGGGTGCAGTACGGGGTGGTCACCACTGAGGTGACCACCCCGTCGACGTCCCGCGCCCGCGCGGGGCACGGCAGTGGAAGGAGAACGGCATGTGGTTCCGCAGTGAACACCACGGCGTGGGCATCGCGTTCACGGACGCGACCGAGGGCAACCTGGCCACGCACACGGGCGACGATCCCGCGGTGGTGCGGCAGCGGCGTCGTACGGTGGAGTGCGAGCTGGGCACCGGGGCGCGCGGCGTGCGGTTCGTACACCAGGTGCACGGCACCACCGTGCACGACGCCACGGGCACCGACGCCCCCGAACAGGCCCCCGAGGCGGACGCGGCCGTGAGTACGGACGGCACGCCCCTGGGGATCCTCACGGCGGACTGCCTTCCCGTGGTCTTCGTGGGCCGCACGGACGACGACGCCGCGGCGCCGGTCCTCGCGGTGGCCCACGCGGGCCGCAAGGGTCTGTTGGACGGGGTCCTGCAGCATACCGTCGGCGCGCTCGAGGACCGCGGTGCCACCGGGATCACCGCGTGGATCGGCCCCGCGGTGTGCGGGGACTGCTACGAGGTACCCGCGGAGATGGCCGAGGCGGCCGAGGCCGCGCTGCCCGGAATCGCGACCACCACGGCGTGGGGCACCCCCGGCCTGGACCTGCCGAGTGCCGCGGACGCGCTGCTGCGTGAGCGGGGCGTGAGCGTCGCGACCGCAGGCACGGATCGCAAGGCCTGGTGCACGCTCGAGCACCGCGCGCTGTACTCGTACCGCCGGGACACCACACCGCAGCGATTGGCGGGGCTCGTGTGGGCCCGCAACGGGAGGGACACCGCATAATGGACACCACTGATCCGCAGGACGCGGGCCGTACCGCGGAACTCGCACAACGGTTGTCCGCGGTGCGCCAACGGATCCTGCACGCGGCCGAGGGCCGCGCACCCGAGCGCGCCCACGGGGGCGAGCTGCCCTCGCTCGTGGTCGTGACCAAGTTCTTCCCCGCGCAGGACGTCCTGCGCCTGCGGGAACTGGGCGTGCGCGCGGTGGGGGAGAACAAGGACCAGGAGGCCGGGCCCAAGGCCGCGGAGGTCGCCGAGACCCTCGCCCGGCAGGAGCCTCCCGTGAGTCCTCCCGCGTGGCACTTCGTGGGGCAGTTGCAGTCCAACAAGGCCAAGCACGTGGTCAAGTACGCGTCCTGGGTGCATTCCGTGGACCGACCCTCGCTCGTCACCGCGCTCGGCAAGGCGGTGCGTTCGCACCGCAACGCGGCCCTCGCGGGGGACGCGCGGCCCGCCCCGTGCGACGACGTCGATCTGCCGTGTCTCGTGCAGGTCAACCTGGACCCGGTTGCCGAGCCGGACGGCCACCGCGGGGGAGCGCACCCGGACACCGTCCTGGAGCTCGCGCGGACGCTCGAGGGGACCGAGGGGTTGCGCGTGGGCGGTGTAATGGCGGTGGCCCCGTTGGGCGCCGAACCCCGTGAGGCCTTCGAGACATTGTGGAAGCTTTCCCAGGATGTGCAGCGGGAATTCCCGGACGCGCGGGCGATCTCCGCGGGCATGAGCGCGGACCTCGAAGCAGCCGTGGCCGCGGGGGCCACGCACGTGCGGATCGGTTCGGATGTTCTCGGGCCGCGGCCCGCCGTGCGGTAGCGTAAGGACGGACGACATGCGGGCCGACCTGAGTCGGTCTGTTCTGTGATTGAGGAGAGAATATGGCCGGAGCGCTGCGTCGCACCATGGTCTATCTCGGGCTGGCCGAGAGCGACGACGAGTACCACTCCGAAGAAACCCCCCGCCCTCGGGAGACCCCCCAGCACGCCTCGAGCGGTTCCACGACTGCGGTGAGCGAGACCGGCAGCACCTCCATGGCCCGCCGGTCCCCCGAGTACCGAGCCCCCGTGACCCCCATCAAGCGGGCTCCCAGTTCCCGAGAGGACGACAACGAATTGCGCACCATCACCACTGTGCACCCCCGGTCGTACAACGACGCCAAATCCATCGGTGAGGCGTTCCGGGACGGCACACCGGTGATCATGAACCTCTCCGACATGGGTGAGGCCGAGGCCAAGCGTCTCGTGGACTTCGCCGCGGGGCTGGTCTTCGCCCTGCACGGGTCCATCGAACGGGTCACCGCCAAGGTGTTCCTGCTGACCCCGTCCTTCGTGGAGGTCCTGGACCAGGGCCACTCGGACGAGATCGACGAGGATACCGGTGCGGTCCAGCGGGTCGAGGGCTGAGCATGGGCCTGGTGCTGTCGATCGTCTACCTCGTGGTCCACGTGCTCTACATCGCCCTGCTGGGCCGCCTCGTGCTGGACTGGGTACAGATGTTCGCGCGCGGTTGGCGTCCCAAGGGTATGGCGCTCGTGGCGGCGTCCACGATCTACTCGTTGACCGATCCCCCTATGAAGGCGCTGCGCCGGCTCGTGCCGCCGCTGCGCTTCGGCGGGGTGGCGCTGGACCTGGGGTTCCTGATCCTGGTCTTCGCCGTCAGCATCCTGCAGGCCGTCCTGGCCGGTTTCCTGCTGCGCGGCTGAGCGGTCCGTGCCCCGGGCGCGGCCACGCGGCTGTATCCTGGGCCAGAATTCACCGCGCAACGGCGGCAGTCACCACCGGGCACGGTCACCATCCGAGCGGTTCAATTCATCTAGAGGAGTGAGGACATCTCATGGCTTTGACACCCGAAGACGTCATCAACAAGCGCTTCCAACCCACCAAGTTCCGTGAGGGCTACGACCAGGACGAGGTGGACGACTTCCTCGACGAGATCGTCGTGGAGCTGCGTCGCCTCAACCAGGAGAACGACGCCCTGCGCAAGCAGGTCGAGACCCTGGGTGGGCGCCCCGAGGAGTCCGCCGTGGAGACCTCCGCGGTCTCGCAGTCCACCGAGGACGTCCAGGAGACCACGGCGACTCCGGCCGCCTCGGTGACCGAGACCTCCGAGACGACCACGGTGTCCCAGCCCGTGCGCGTGACGGACGAGCAGTCCTCGAGCACCGCCGCGACGGTCGCTCCGAGCGCGGGCACGACGTCGTCGACCGCCGCCCAGCCTGCTGCGACGCAGAACGTCCCGACCACCGAGTCCGCCGAGTCCGCGGCTGCGGTGCTCGCCATGGCGCAGAAGCTGCACGACGACTACGTCTCGCAGGGCCAGGCCGAGCGTGAGCGCCTGATCACCGAGGGCCGCACCCAAGCGGACCAGCTCGTGGCGGACGGCAAGCGCACCAAGGAGGAGACCCTGTCCTCGCTCGAGCGCGAGAAGGTGGACCTCGAGGCCTCCGTGGCGCAGCTGCGCAGCTTTGAGGAGGACTACCGCGGCAACCTCAAGAGCTTCCTCAACGCCCAGCTGAACGATCTCGCCAACACCGGATCGCTCGAGCCCGCTGACGCTCCCGTCTCCGCGACCACCAAGCGCACGGGCGCCAAGTAAGCGCCGGTGACGGAACACACCCCTGACGCGGCGGCGGCCCCCGGGACCTCCCGGGTGGGCCGCCGCTGCCTCGTCATCTCCCTGCTCGTGGCCGCAGCGTGGTACGCGGCGGACCAGCTAAGCAAACTGTGGGTCGTGGAGAACCTCCCGATCGGCCGGCAGTACCCCGTGATCCCCGGCCTGCTGTGGTGGGAACACATCCGCAACAGCGGCGCGGCGTTCTCCCTCGGTTCCAACTTCACGTGGGTCTTCACGATCGTGATGGCCGTGGTAATCGTTGCGATCCTGTGGAACCTGCGCCGGGTGCGGGACCCGCTGTGGGCGCTCGCCCTGGGACTGGTCCTGGGCGGTGCCGCGGGCAACCTCACCGACCGGTTGTTCCGGGAGCCCTCCTTCGCGCACGGACACGTGGTGGACTTCATCGCGGTGCCCCGCTTCGCGATCTTCAACGTGGCCGATTGCGGGGTGGTCGTGGGCGTGGTGCTGATCCTCGTGCTGATCATGACCAATCGCCAGATGGAGGTGCCCCGTGGCCGTTGAGCACACTCGCCCCACCGGTTCCGAACCCGAGTACGTGAGCGAGCGGTTCACGGCCACGGCCGACCAGGAAGGTTCCCGGCTCGACGCCGCCGTGGCCGCCTGGACGGGTTTGTCCCGTTCGGCGGCGGCACAGTTGTGCGCCGAGGAGCGGGTGAGCTTCCGGGGGCGGCCCGCGCCCAAGTCCCACAGGGTGGGTGCGGCCGAGACCTACACGGTCCAGGTCCCGGTGCCCGAGGACCCCCACCGCATCGCCGCGCAGCACGTTCCGGATCTACGCTTGGTGCACGTGAACCCGGGCTACGTGGTGATCGACAAACCCGCAGGGGTTGCCGCGCACCCCTCGCCCGGGTGGAAGGGACCCACCGTGGCCGGGGCGCTGGCCGGGGCTGGGATCACGATTGCGACCTCGGGGGCTCCCGAGCGACAGGGGATCGTGCACCGCCTGGACGTGGGGACCTCCGGGCTCATGGTCGTCGCCCGCGACGAGAACGCCTACACGGTGCTCAAGCGCGCCTTCAAGGAGCGCACGGTCACCAAGGTCTACCACACGGTGGTCCAGGGCATCCCGGATCCGCTCAAGGGAACCATCGACGCCCCAATCGGGCGGCACCCGGGACACGAGTGGCGCTTCGCGGTGCTGCAGGACGGTCGCCGTTCCGTGACCCATTACGAGGTGCTCGAGGCCTTCGGGCGGGCGTCCCTCGTGGAGGTGCACCTGGAGACCGGGCGCACCCACCAGATCCGCGTGCACTTCAACGCCCTGCAGCACCCGTGCTGCGGGGATCTCACGTACGGGGCGGATCCCGCGCTGTCCGCGGGGCTGGGGCTCACGCGGCAGTGGTTGCACGCCACGCGGCTCGGGTTCACGAGCCCCGACACGGGGGAGGACGTGGAGTACACGAGCCCCTATCCCGCGGATCTCGCCTATGCCGTGGAGACGCTGCGGGAGGGCGGCCCGCAGCTGTGACGGATCTCCACCGCGTCCACCCTCAGCGGGTCGGTGCGGGGTCCTAGACTGGGGCGGTGACTTCGGCGACCGGCAAAAAAGGCTTCACCCATCTCCACGTGCACACCGAGTACTCCATGTTGGACGGTGCCGCGCGCCTGACCGACCTCTTCGAGGAATGCCACCGGTTGGGCATGGACTCCCTGGCCACCACGGACCACGGCTTTGTCTTCGGGGCGTTCGACTTCTGGAACAAGGCGCGCGCCGCGGGGATCAAGCCGATCATCGGTGTGGAGGCCTATCTGACCCCGGGCACCGCGCGGCAGGACCGTTCCCGCGTGAAGTTCGCGGACGGCGGGCGCGACGACGTCTCGGGCGCCGGTGCCTACACCCACATGACCCTGCTCGCGCAGACGAGCGAGGGCATGCAGAACCTGTTCCGCGCGTCCACCAAGGCGTCGCTCGAGGGTCAGCTGTACAAGCCGCGTATGGACCGGGAACTGCTCAACCAGTACGGCAAGGGTCTGATCGCCACCACGGGCTGCCCGTCCGGTGAGGTGCAGACCCGCTTGCGGTTGGGTCAGTACGACCAGGCCGTGCAGGCGGCCGCCGAGTTCCGGGACATCTTCGGCGCAGAGAACTTCTACTGCGAACTCATGGACCACGGGCTCGGGATCGAGAAGCGGGTCACGCAGGACCTGCTCAAGCTCGCCAAAGAGCTCAACCTGCCGCTCGTGGCCACCAACGACCTGCACTACACGCACGCGGAGGACGCCAAATCCCATGCCGCGTTGCTGTGCGTGCAGTCCGGTTCCACGTTGCAGGACCCCAAGCGGTTCAAGTTCGACGCGGACGAGTTCTACCTCAAATCCCCGGAACAGATGCGCGAGCTCTTCCGGGACTTCCCGGAGGCGTGCGACAACACCCTGGAGATCGCCGAGCGCTGCGAGGTGGATTTCGACACCTCCGCGAACTACATGCCGCGTTTCCCCACCCCGGAGGGCGAGGACGAGACCTCGTGGTTCATCAAGGAGGTCGAGAAAGGGCTGCACTACCGCTTCCCCGGGGGCATCCCGGACGACGTCCGCGAGCAGGCCGAGTACGAGAAGAAGATCATCATCCAGATGGGCTTCCCCGGTTACTTCCTGGTGGTCGCGGACTTCATCAACTGGTCCAAGGACAACGGGATCCGCGTGGGTCCGGGCCGTGGTTCCGGTGCGGGGTCCATGGTCGCGTACGCCATGCGCATCACCGAGCTCAACCCGCTGCAGCACGGGCTGATCTTCGAGCGCTTCCTCAACCCGGACCGCGTGTCCATGCCCGACTTCGACGTCGACTTCGATGATCGCCGCCGCTCCGAGGTCATCCACTACGTGACCGAGAAGTACGGCGACGAGCGCGTGGCCATGATCGTCACGTACGGCACCATCAAGGCCAAGCAGGCGCTCAAGGACTCCTCCCGCGTGCTGGGCTACCCGTTCTCCATGGGGGAGCGGTTGACCAAGGCCATGCCGCCGGACGTCATGGGCAAGGGCATTTCCCTGCAGGACGTCTACGACCAGGAGGCCAAGCGCTACGACGAGGCGGGGGAGCTGCGCGAGATCCTCGCGGACGACCCCGAGTCCATGAAGGTCTTCGAGACCGCCCAGGGCCTCGAGGGGCTCAAGCGCCAGTGGGGTGTGCACGCGGCCGGTGTGATCATGTCCTCGGACCCGCTGATCGACATCATCCCGTTGATGCGCCGCGAGCAGGACGGGCAGG
Source organism: Kocuria sp. PD6 (assembly GCF_031844145.1). Lineage (NCBI taxonomy): Bacteria > Bacillati > Actinomycetota > Actinomycetes > Micrococcales > Micrococcaceae > Kocuria > Kocuria sp. PD6. Next base: position 85,328 of record NZ_JAUZUS010000009.1, on the reverse strand, counting down.
TCATCACCCAGTTCGACTACCCCACGTGCGAGGGGCTGGGGCTGATCAAGATGGACTTCCTGGGGTTGCGCAACCTCACGATCATCTCGGATGCCCTCGAGAACATCACGCTCAACCGGGACGGGTTCGTCCTGGACCTCGAGCACCTGCCGATCGACGACGCTGGTTCCTACGACTTGCTCGCGCGCGGTGACACCCTCGGGGTGTTCCAGTTGGACGGCGGGCCCATGCGTCAGCTGCTCAAACTGATGCGCCCCGACAACTTCGAGGACATCTCCGCGACCATCGCGCTGTACCGCCCCGGGCCCATGGGTGCGAACTCGCACACCAACTACGCGCTGCGCAAGAACGGCGCGCAGGAGATCACGCCGATCCACCCGGAGCTCGCGGAACCGCTGTCGGAGATCCTGGGCACCACGTACGGGTTGATCGTGTACCAGGAGCAGGTCATGGCGATCGCCCAGAAGGTGGCCGGCTACTCCCTGGGTCAGGCGGACATCCTACGCCGCGCCATGGGCAAGAAGAAGAAGGCGGAGCTGGACAAGCAGTACCAGGGCTTCCACCAGGGGATGATCGACCGCGGGTACTCCGAGGACGCGATCAAGGCGCTGTGGGACATCCTGCTGCCGTTCTCGGACTACGCGTTCAACAAGGCGCACTCCGCGGCCTACGGGCTCGTGTCCTACTGGACGGCGTACCTCAAGGCGCACTACCCGGCCGAGTACATGGCCGCGCTGCTCACCTCGGTCGGTGACGACAAGGACAAGCTCGCCATGTACCTGACCGAGTGCCGCCACATGGGGATCACGGTGCTGCCCCCGGACGTCAACGAGTCCGAACTGAACTTCACCCCGGTGGGCACCGACATCCGCTTCGGCATGGGCGCGGTGCGCAACGTGGGGTCCAACGTGGTGCAGGCCATGGTGGACGCGCGCACCGAGCAGGGCAAGTTCACGTCCTTCACCGATTTCTTGGCCAAGGTCCCGGCCGTGGTGTGCAACAAGCGCACCATCGAGTCCATGATCAAGGCCGGTGCGTTCGACCAGCTGGGTCACACGCGCCGCAGCTTGGTGATGTGCCACGAGCAAGCCGTGGAGGACGTCGTCGCGCAGAAGAAGAAGGAGGACAACGGCGAGTTCACGTTCGACATCTTCGCGATGGGCGGCGCCGACGACGCCGAGCAGGAGACGTTCTCCGTGGAGGTCCCGGAGGTCCCCGAGTGGGAGCGCAAGGACCTGCTGGCGTTCGAGCGCGAGATGCTCGGTCTCTACGTCTCCGACCATCCCCTGCGCGGGCTCGACGACGCCCTGGGCCAATACACGGACACCGCGATCGCCTCGCTGCTCACCGAGGAGAACACCCGTCCCGACGGTGCGGTGATTACCGTGGGTGGGATGATCACCTCCCTGTCCCGCAGGATCGCGAAGTCGTCCGGCAACGCGTACGCGCGCGTCGAGCTGGAGGACCGCTCGGGATCCATCGAGATCATGTTCTTCGGCAAGGCATATGCGCCCATCGCCGGGGTCCTTGCCGAGGACCTGATCTGCGTGATCAAGGGCCGTATGCAGCGCCGCGACGACGGTTCCATCTCCATCTCCGCCCAGGAACTCACGGTGCCCGAGCTGAGCGTGGATGGTTCCTCGGGACCCGTGTGCGTGGCCCTGCCCGAGCACCGGGCCACGGAGGCCGTGATCCGCCGGATCGGGGAGGTGCTGCGCAATCACAAGGGGGACTCGGAGGTGCGGATCCACTTGGACACGCATCGCAGCGTCCAGGTCATGCGCCTGGGCCCCGAGTACCGGGTCAACCCGTCGCCGGCCCTGTTCGGTGACCTCAAGGTCCTCCTGGGCCCGGCCTGCCTCGAGGCGTGACGACGCGGCGCCGGGCGCGTCACCGGGCGCTCGTGAACGGGCGGCGTCGAACGGGCCGCGGTTCGACGCCGCACGGGTAGTTGCGCCACGCTGCCCGGGCCGCCGCGCGGCGTCGGACGTGACGCTGCGTGACCTCGGCATGCACGGTGCGTGGGTTCTAGCCGTGTGCGGGTGTTGCCCGAGCGGTCCGCGCGGGGCGCGATTGTAGACTGGGCGGGTGAGTGAGTACAGCCTTGAATCCGCATCCCCGGCGACCACCGGTTCCCACCTGCGGGTCATCGACCTGCGGGGACGGCACCTGGACTGGAACGAGCTGCGTGCCGCGGTGCCGCGCCAAGCGGCGTCGTCGGTCGCCGAGGCGGAGGACAGCGTCCGCTCGATCATCGAGGACGTCCGCTCCCGTGGCGCGCAGGCGCTGCGGGATCTCGCCCTCACGTTCGACGGCGTGGACCAGCATCGGATCAGGGTGGCGCCCGAGCAGATCGAGCGCGCGGTGGCCGAACTCGACCCCGCGGTGCGCCACGGACTGGAGTCCGCGATCGAGCGCACGCGCGCCTTCGCCCGGGCGCAGCGACCGCAGGACGTGAGCGTGGAGGTCGCCCCCGGTGCCGTCCTGCGCCACCGGTGGACCCCGGTGCGTCGCGCAGGGCTCTACATCCCCGGTGGGTTGGCCGTGTACCCGTCCTCGGTCGTCATGAACGTCGTGCCGGCCCAGGCCGCGGGCGTGGAATCCGTGGTGCTGTGCTCGCCGCCCCAGAAGGACTTCGACGGACTGCCCCACCCCGTGATCCTGGCCGCGGCCGGTCTGCTCGGTGTGGACGAGGTGTGGGCCGTGGGCGGCGCGCAGTCGCTCGCCGCCTTGGCCTACGGGATCACCGATGGTGAGGACGTCCTGGAACCCGTCAACACCGTGACCGGCCCGGGCAACATCTTCGTGGCCATGGCCAAGCGGCAGTTGCGCTCCGTGGTGGGCGTGGACGCCGAGGCCGGCACCACCGAGATCGCGGTGCTCGCCGACGACTCCGCGGATCCGAGGTTCGTGGCCGCGGACCTCATCTCGCAGGCCGAACACGATCCCGCTGCGGGGTCCGTGCTGATCACCGATTCCGAGGACCTGGCCCGGGCGGTCGAGGAACAGCTCGCGGTCCAGGTGCCCGCCGCCAAACACCGTGAGCGGATCGCCACGGCACTGGGCGGACCCCAGTCCGGGGTCGTGCTCACGAACGACCTCGACCAGTCCGTGGCGGTTGCGGACGCGTACGCCGCCGAACACCTCGAAATCCACACGCGGGACGCCGCCGCGGTGGCCGCGCGAGTGCGCAACGCCGGTGCGATCTTCGTGGGCCCGTACAGTCCCGTGCCCCTCGGGGACTACGCCGCCGGTTCCAACCACGTGCTGCCCACGGGCGGGACCGCGGTGTTCAACTCGGGACTGCAGGCGGCGTCGTTCATGAAGGCCGTGCAGGTCATCGAGTACAGCAAGAAGGCGCTCGCGCAGCTCGAGGACGACATCGTGGCGCTCGCGGACACCGAGGACCTGCCCGCGCACGGTCGCGCCGTCACGATCCGCTCCGAGGCCGCCGCACCGGGCCGGGAAGGCTGAGCCGTGCACTGCCCGTTCTGCCGGCACAACGACTCCAAGGTGGTGGATTCGCGCACCTCGGACGACGGCACATCCATCCGCCGACGCCGCCGGTGCACCGAGTGCGGCCGACGCTTCTCCACGCTCGAGACCACGACCATCTCGGTGATCAAGCGCTCGGGGGTGACCGAACCGTTCGACCGCCAGAAGATCGTCAACGGCGTGCGCAAGGCGTGTCAGGGTCGCCCCGTCAGCGAGGACGACCTCGCGATGCTCGCCCAGGAGGTCGAGGAATCCATCCGCGCCTCGGGCAGTGCGGAGGTCGAGGCGCACGACGTGGGCCTGTCCATCCTCCCGCCCCTGCGCCGCCTGGACGTCGTGGCCTACCTGCGGTTCGCGTCCGTGTACCAGGCGTTCGACGACCTCGAGGACTTTGAGCGCGCGATCAACGTGCTGCGCGATCAGCAGGCGGAGCTCGCGGGTCAGCAGACCCTCGTTCCTCCCGCTGCGGGTCCGGGAACCAACGGTGGCGTACGACGTCGCTCGGGCCGGCGCCCCGCCCAGGGCACGGACGCGGCGTCGGAGGACACTGCCGCGGAGGCCCCCGAGGACGACACGGCACCGAAGAAGGCCGCTCCGACGCGGCGTCGTCGGGCCAAGAAACCGGCGGAGACGCCCACGCAGCCGCGACTTCTCTGAGCGTCGCACGTCCTTTGCCCGCCGGGTGAACGAGCACGTCATGGACGGGTTCGGCACCCGGCCCGCTCTTAGGGGCGTGCTGTTACTCTCTGGTTGTGCATACGACTCAGGGCGCCGACCACGACGCCGCGCAGCAGATCGACATCCTCCCCGCGGCCGCCGCGGACACACAGCGCGCCGCCGCGACCCTGGCCCGGGCATTCTCGGTGGACCCCCACGTGGTGGGTCTGCTCCCGCCCGGTGACGTGATCGGGTCCCTGACCGTCCTGTGGGAACGCATCGTGCGGGAGACCCTGCAGGCGGGCGGCCACGCGTATCTCGCCGAGCGGCGGGGTGAGGAGCGACCGTTGGGTGTGGCCCTGTGGGAGGCCCCCGGGAGCAAGGTCTCGATCCCTCGGATGCTTCCGGGTCTGCTGGCCTACGCGCGGGTGTTCCGTGATCGCCTCCCGGATGCCTTTGCGACCGAGTTCCTGGCCCATCGCCAGCATCCAGCCACTCCGCACTGGTACCTCAAGGCCGTGGGCACCCTGCCCGATCTGCAGCGGACGGGCGTGGGGAGCATGCTGCTCAACGAACGGCTCGCCCACATCGACCGCGAGCACACTGGGGCGTACCTGGAGGCCTCCACGCTGGACCTCGTGCCCTTCTACTCGCGTTTCGGGTTCATCTCCCGGGGACCGGTGCCGTCCCGCGGGACGGTCCCCGCGATCGGGATGTGGCGCCCGCCCGTGGCGTGAGGGACCGGAAGGTTCCCTCCGGGTCCCGCGGAGATCGCCCTGAGATGCGCCTTGCGCACCTGTGCGAGTTCGATGCTGCCAGCGATCAATGCGGCCACGGGGCCCAGGAACGTGCCGTTAATACTCGTGTCGACGACGCCGTCCACGATGCGCTTGGAGAGTCCCCGCCGTCTCAGTAGACCTGCATCGCTCGACCTAGGAGATAGGCCGGGGCCATGCCGCGACCCCGGCGCGACGGGCTTGACGTCCGTTCGTCGTACGTGTGGTGGGCCCTACCGGGATCGAACCGATGACATCCACGGTGTAAACGTGGCGCTCTACCAGCTGAGCTAAAGGCCCGGGATCGGGTGGGCACGACTGGACCAGCTGCCAGCACCCGATTGCGGATCAGCCTACCCGCAGGTCACGGCGGGACCCAACACGATGCACGAGTCCGTGTGTGATGTTGACCACGAGAGGTTCCCCGTTCGGCGTCGCGTTTGACACCGCGCGGTCACGATGCGTTAAGCTAATGATGCAAACGCGCTCGGTGACGTGTCTTGCTTGAGGGGACGCTGGTGCGCTAGATCGCTTTCGGGCGTGACAGATACGGCGGTTCGATTCCGTCGGTCTCCACCACTTCGAGAAATCCCCGGGACTCAAGTCCCGGGGATTTCTGCATGTCCGAGCGTGTCCGGGGGAACATGCGGCAATCGCTGCAACCCCGCAGGGCAGATGCGTAGGCTAGGGACCATGGCAGCAGAAAAGAAAGCTCACATCGGCGTCACCGGCCTGGCCGTGATGGGCGCCAACCTGGCCCGCAACTTCGCGCACCACGGGTACACCGTGGCCCTGCACAACCGTTCCGAGGGCAAGACCACGGCCCTCATGGAGGAGCACGGTTCCGAGGGGAACTTCATCCCCACCGAGACCATGGAGGAGCTCGTCGATTCCCTCGAGAAGCCGCGCCGCGTGCTGATCATGGTCAAGGCGGGCGCGCCCGTGGATTCCGTGATCGAGCAGCTGACCCCGCTGCTGGACGAGGGCGACATCATCATCGACGGCGGCAACTCCTACTTCCAGGACACGCGGCGTCGTGAGCGCGAGTGCGCAGAGAAGGGCCTGCACTTCGTGGGCGTGGGTGTCTCCGGCGGTGAGGAGGGCGCCCTCAACGGCCCGTCCATCATGCCGGGTGGTTCCGAGGAGTCCTACAAGAGCCTGGGCCCCATGCTCGAAGACATCTCCGCCAGGGCGGACGACGGCGCTCCGTGCTGCGCGTGGATCGGCACTGACGGCGCGGGTCACTTCGTGAAGATGGTGCACAACGGCATCGAGTACGCGGACATGCAGGTCATCGGTGAGGCGCACGAGCTGCTGCGTTCCGTGGCCGGACTGGAGCCCGCCGAGCAGGCGGACGTGTTCGAGGAATGGAACACCACCGAGCTGTCCTCCTACCTCATCGAGATCACCGCGCAAGTGCTGCGTCAGGTGGACTCCCGGACGGGCAAGCCCTTCATCGACGTCGTCGCGGACGCCGCGGGTCAGAAGGGCACCGGCCGCTGGACCGTGCAGGAAGCCCTGGAACTGGGCTCCCCGGTCACCGCGATCGCCGAGTCGGTGTTCGCCCGCGCCCTGTCATCTTCCGAGCCCGTGATGCGCAAGGAGGCCCAAGAGGTGCTGCCCGCCGGCATCGGGGACACCACCGAGGACGTCGTGAAGGACCCCGGGTTCGTGGAGGACGTGCGCAAGGCGCTGTACGCGTCCAAGCTCGTGTCCTACGCGCAGGGCCTGGACATGCTCACCATGGCCGGGCGGGAGTACGGTTGGCAGCTGGACCTCGCGACCATCGCGAGCCTATGGCGCAACGGCTGCATCATCCGCGCCGAACTGCTCAACGTGATCATGGCCGCCTACCAGGGGGACAAGGCCCCGTTGAACCTGCTGTTCGCGCCCGAATTCATCACGTCCATCGAGGACGCACTGCCGTCGTGGCGCCGCGTGGTGGCACGCGCCGTCGAACGCGGCATCCCCGCCCCGGTGTTCTCCTCCGCGCTCGCGTACTACGACGCTCTGCGCCGCCCGCGGCTGAACGCCGCCCTGACCCAGGGCCTGCGGGACTACTTCGGTGCCCACACGTACAAGCGCATCGACGACCCGGACTCCAGCTTCCACGTGCTGTGGAGCGGGGACCGCTCCGAGGTCGTGTCCTGAGCACGTGAACCGTCGACCGCTCCCGAGACAGGGGGGTGGTAGCGAGAACGGGCCGGGCCCCCACGTGGGGACCCGGCCCGTTCTCGTCGAACCCGTCAGGTAGTCAGCTTCAGATCCACATCGCGGGATCGATGTAGGTTGCGGGGTCCACGAGCGGTTCCTGCTTCTCCGGGGTGCGCTGGCGCACCTTGCCGGGGATGCCGGTCACGATCGAGTCCTCGGGGACGTCCTTGACCACCACGGCGTTGGCGCCCACGGAGGAATCATGGCCCACGGTCAGGGGACCCAGGATCTTGGCACCGGCACCGATGGTCACGCGGTCCTGGATCGTGGGGTGACGCTTGACGGGTTCCAAGGAGCGACCACCGAGGGTCACGCCGTGGTAGATCATCACGTCGTCACCGATCTCCGCGGTCTCACCGATCACCACACCCATGCCATGGTCGATGAAGAAGCGCCGCCCGATCGTGGCGCCCGGGTGGATCTCCACGCCCGTGGCCCAGCGGGCGAGCTGGGACACGGTGCGCGCCAGCAACCGACGGTCCGGGTTACGCCACAACCGGTGGGACAACCTGTGGGCCCAAATGGCGTGCAGCCCCGAGTAGTTCAGAGCGATCTCCAGGTTGGACCGCGCCGCGGGGTCGTGCGTCCGAGCCGTGTCGAGGTCCTCGTTGAGTCTGCGCCAGAAGCTCACGTGTGTTTCCTCTTCCGTGGTGTGCCGGGGTGGGCCGCCCGCCGTGAAGAACGGGTGCCCGGGGTGCGTCTCACTTGTGGTGCGCATCCCGGACACCCGCACGGTCGGGTCGAGTGGATCAGCCCCGGATGTCTTCGTACAGGATCGTGGAGATGTAGCGCTCACCGAAATCGCACACCACGGCGACGATGAGCTTGTCCCGGTTCTCCTCCTTGGCGGCCTCTTGCAGGGCGGCCCACACGATGGCGCCCGAGGAGATGCCGCCCAGGATGCCTTCCTGGGTGCCGAGCTCGCGGGCGTACTTCACGGAGTTCTCCACGGTGACGTCGTAGACGTCGTCGTAGATCTCACGGTCGAGCACGTCCGGGACGAAGTTCGCGCCGAGACCCTGGATCTTGTGGGGGCCGGCCTTGCCCTCGGTCAGCAGCGGGGAGTCGGAGGGCTCCACGGCCACGAGCCGGATGTCCGGCTTCTGCTCGCGCAGGTACTTGCCCGCGCCGGAGATGGTCCCGCCCGTGCCGATACCGGCCACGAAGACGTCCACGGCGCCGTCGGAGTCGTTCCAGATCTCGGGACCTGTGGTCTCGTAATGCACCTGGGGGTTGGCGGGGTTGGCGAACTGGCTCGCGAGGATCGCGTTGTCCGAGGAGTCCACGATCTCCTGGGCCTTGTCCACGGCGCCGCGCATGCCGTCGGCACCCGGGGTCAGCACGATCTCCGCACCGTAGGCGCGCAGCATGACCCGGCGCTCGGTGGACATGGTCTCGGGCATGGTCAGGATGACCTTGTACCCGCGGGCAGCACCCACCATGGCCAGGGCGATGCCCGTGTTACCGGAGGTGCCCTCCACGATCGTCCCACCGGGCTTGAGTTGGCCGGAGGCTTCGGCGGCATCCACGATGGCCTTGCCGATCCGGTCCTTCACGGAGTTGGCGGGGTTGTAGAACTCGAGCTTTACGGCCACGTTGCCGGGGAGGTCCTTGTCCAGGTGGTTCAGGCGGACGAGGGGAGTGCCTCCCACGACCTCGGTGACGTCGTTGTAGATCTTGCCCATGACATGTCTCCTGTTCAGTCGGTCCGCGGGGCATGGCACACGTGCCGGTCCCCGCACAGAGTCTTCTCCAGCGTATCCGTGGCCCGGGTGGCGGCTCAGTCGTTCAGCCACACGGCGTAATGTTGGCGCACCTTCGCGAGCTTGGGGTTGATGATCACTTGGCAGTAGCCGTTGAATGGTTGGTTCCCGTAGAAGTCCTGGTGGAAGTCCTCTGCCTCGTGCACGGGCCCGAGCGGCTCGATGGTGGTCACCACGGGATCGTCGAACAGGGGCTGCGCCCGGGAGATCGCGGCCTCGAAGAGGTGCCGTTGCTCGTCGTCGGCGGGGAACATGGCGGAGCGGTACTGCGTGCCCACGTCGTAGCCCTGGCGGTTGAGCGTGGTGGGGTCGTGGCCCGTGAAGAACAGGTCCAGAATCACGTCGGCGGGAACCACGGAGGGATCGAACGTGACCTCCACGGCCTCGGCGTGGCCCGTGGTGCCCGAGCACACGGACTCGTAGTCGGGGTGGTCCGTGTGCCCTCCCGTGTACACACTGCGCACCCCCTGCACGCCGCGCACCCTGCGGTAGACGGCGTCCAGGCACCAGAAGCAGCCACCGGCCAGCACGAACGTCTGCGGTGTCGATGAAGTCATGCCCAGTACAACGCGTGACGCGCCAGAAGATTCCCGCCGCTCGCCCAGCGCGAACTCCTAGGATGAGGCCATGAGCACCGAACGCCCGTCCGACGCCCCGCCCACGCTCAAGGACGTGCTCGCCGCCGCGGACACTCTGTGGCCCTTCCCGTTGCAGGAGGACTGGGACGCGTCCGGGCTCGTCACGGGGCGGGCGGAGCAGCCGATCCGGCGGATCCTCTTCGCGGTGGATCCCGTGGCTGCCGTGGTGGACGAGGCCGTCTCCAGGGGCGCGGACCTGTTGCTGACCCACCACCCGCTGTTGCTGCGCGGGGTCACGTCGGTGGCCGCGCACCTCTTCAAGGGCCGTGTGATCCACGACCTCATCGAGAACCGCTGCGCCCTGCTGTGTTGCCACACGAACGCGGACTCCGCGCGCCGGGGCGTGTCGGACGCCCTGATCGCGGCGTGCGGTGTCTCTCCCGACCACGCCGCTCCGCTCGTCCCGCACGACACGGACCCCCGCGTGGGGCTGGGTCGGGTGGGGACCCTGGCCACGCCGGTGACGCTGCTCGAACTCGCGGACCGACTCGCGCAGCGGATCCCGCCCACGGCGCAGGGCCTGCGCGTGGCCGGCGACCCCGAGCGACCCGTGAGCACCGTGGCGGTGTGCGGGGGCTCCGGGGACTCCCTCTTCGACGAGGTCCGCGCCCACGGGGCGGACGTGTTCGTGACCGCGGACCTGCGCCACCACCCGGCCTCCGAAGCGCGGGAAGCCGCCCTGGGCCCCGGGGGATCGGGCACCCCTGCGCTGATCGACGCCGCCCACTCCGCGAGCGAGGCCCTGTGGTTGCCGTGGGCCGCCGAGGACCTGCGGCACGAACTCGAGCGGCGGGGATTCGCCGTGGAGACCTCCGTCAGCTCGCTGCGCACCGATCCGTGGGACTTCCGGATCGACACGCTCGGGACCTGAAGCACACGCGGACCCACCACCGCACTCAACCAGCCGCACCCCAGGAGAACGCCATGACCTCACCCCGCTCGGCCCTTCCCGCCCTGTTGGAACTCCAGTCCGTGGATTCCCGGTTGCTCACCGTGATGGCCCGGGCCAAGGAGTTACAGACCTCCGAGCGGGTGGCTTCCCTCATGGCCCGGCGGACGCAGGCGATCGCGGCGGCCCGCGCCCTCGAGACCGCCCAGCAGGAGGCCGAGCGGGCGGTGGCCGAGGCGGAGCGGGAGGTCACCCGGATCCAGGACCGGATCGACAAGGACACCGAGCGGCTCAACCACGGCGGCTCCGCCAAGGACCTCATGGGCATCCAGCACGAGATCGACACCCTCACCGCGCAGCGCGGACGGGCCGAGGACGCGCAGTTGCAGGCCATGAACCACGCCGAGGAGGTCACCGCGGACCGGGACCGGAAGCTGCCCCTGTTGCGCCGCGCGGACGCTGAGGCCCGCGCGGCGGTGGCCGAGCGGGACGCGGAGCTGTCCCGGCTCAAGGAGGAGCACGCGCGGCTGACCGCGGAGCGCTCCACGCGTGTATCGGAGTTCACTGTTCCCGCCCTGCTGAGCCGCTACGACGGTCTGCGCACCGCCCGCGGGGGAGGCCGGATCGCCGTCGCACGCTTCGAGAACGGAACGTGCGGGGCGTGCGGCACCCGGTTGAGCCCCGCCGACGCCGCGGCGCTGACGAATATTCCGCCGCAGACCGTGCCCCAGTGCCCCGAGTGTTCCGCGCTGCTCCTGGTGTGAGCCCGGGCTTGCATGCGTCCGGTCCTGAACTGCGCGGCCCGCTCCTCATCGGCCGCTCGCATTGACTCGGGTGCCCCGCGCCAGGGGTGCCAGGCGTTGAGCGTCGGGTGGCCCGGCGGCGCGGTAGGATCGACGGTGGACAGGTGGGCCGGGCGACCGCGCGGCGTCGTCGTGAAGGACGGCGTCTCGAGGAAAGTCCGGGCTCCGCAGAGCAGGACGGTGGGTAACACCCACTCGGGGTAACCCGCAGGACAGTGCCACAGAAAACAGACCGCCCGCCGCGAGCGGGTCAGGGTGAAAAGGTGGTGTAAGAGACCACCAGCGCGCCGGGTGACCGGCGCGGCTCGGTAAACCCCGTCCGGAGCAAGGCCATGCAGGGCGCGTTCGAGGGCTGCTCGCCCGAGCGTCCGGGTAGGCTGCTCGAGCCGTGCGGCAACGCACGGTCTAGATGGATGGTCGTCACCGCGGTGCGGGTAACCGCCCGCGGCACAGAACCCGGCTCACAGGCCCACCTGTCCCTCTACACTCGTGGGGTGCTGATTCTGCTGCCTCCCTCCGAGTCCAAGACCGCGCCCGCGACCGGGAATCCCGTCATGCCCGCCGAACTCAGCTTCCCCGAGCTCTCACGTGATCGTGCAATGTTGGCAGAGCACCTCGCCGAGGTCAGCGAACGCCCGGACGCCCTAGAGATCCTGGGCGTGGGGCCGTCGCTCGCGGACGACGTCGCCCGCAACCGTGAACTCGCGACTGCACCTGCCGCGCCCGCCCCCGACGTCTATGCGGGGGTGCTCTACGAGGCGCTGGATGTCAGCTCCCTCGCCCCCGAGGCCCGCGAGGTCGCCGATGCGTCGCTGCTCGTGATCTCAGCACTGTGGGGCGCGGTGCGACCCACCGACCGCATCCCCGCCTACCGCCTGAGTATGGGGACCGCGCTACCGGACACCGGCAAGCTCGGTGCGTGGTGGAAACCGCGATTGACCCCGGTGCTGAACGCGCTCGCCGCCGACGGCGTGATCGTGGACTGTCGCTCGGCGGCCTACGCCGCGGCGTGGAAACCTCCCGCCGCGCGGACCGTCACGGTACGGGTCGAGCAGCTCAAGCCGGACGGGAGCCGGTCCGTGGTGTCACACCACGCCAAACACACGCGGGGACTCGTGGCCCGTGCGCTGTGCGAGATCGGGGGAGTGGGGCGTCCGCTGGACACCGTGGAGCAGGTGAGCGCGGCGCTGGCCGAGAGGTTCACGGTGGAACTGACCGAACCCACGACCCGCAAGGCGGGCACGCTCACGATCGTGGTGGATCCGCAGTAACCAAGCCGCACTGAGCCACGGGCAGCAACCGACTCGCCCGACGAGGGCGCTGAGACGGGGCCTGCCGCCACGGCGCGTCCGTGATGCGGGATCCCCTCAGCGGGTCAGTGCCCGAACGGGTCCTCGTCCACACCGGGCAGCCACGTCGAATCCTTGCCCCACTGTTCCGCGGAGATGGCCTTGCGGGCCTTCTTGGACCACTTGCGGTTGAGCCGGTCCACGTACAGCTTCCCGTCCAGGTGGTCGTACTCGTGCTGCATGACCCGGGCGAACCAACCGTTGGCCTCGAACGCCACGGGGTCCCCGTTCTCGTCCTGCCCGGCGATCCGCACCCAGTCCGCCCGCTTGAGGGGCCAGGACTGGCCGGGAACCGAGAGGCATCCCTCGGCCTCGTCGTCCGGGTCCGGGGCGGTCTCGGAGATCCGCCCGGTGCTCAGGACGGGGTTCACGAGCGTGCCGCGCGGGGGCACACCGTCCTCGTTCTCGAAGATGTAGGTGAAGATCCGCAGCCCCACCCCGATCTGCGGCGCCGCCAGACCCACGCCGTGGGACGCGTCCATGGTCTCATGCATGTCCGCCACGAGCTCGCGCAGGGCGTCGTCGAAGTTGGTCACCCGGGCCGCGGGGCGATGCAGCACGGGGTTACCGGAGATCACAATGGGACGGACGGTCATGCGGAGAGCACCTCGGGATTCACGGGTGGACGTCATCTGTGGGCGTGGTCCCTGGACCCACGCCGCGCGGCCGCGCGGAGGGCGGGCGGACGGAGGACAATATATCGTGTCCCTGACCATCAGTAATGTGTGTATCGTCGCCGGGGGCCGTGCACACAATCGGCTCAGGCACCGGATCCCGCGCCGTTCCCGGTCCGCACAGCCAGCGGGCGTCCCATCCGTTCACGTCAGTTCTGCGCAGGAGGTCACATCGAGTGAGGGTCGCGTCCCTACCCCACGGTCACGTGTACGTCGAGCACCTCAGTGACCCCGGCGCCGTGCAGCCCGTCCACCGGTTGCCGGACCCCGCGCCCGCACACCCGGTCCCCGGAGCTCCGTGGTGGCCCCTCGTGATGCTGAGCGAGGCCTGGATCCGGCGGCACGCACACGAGTTCGACATCTACCACCTGCACTTCGGGTTCGACCAGACCTCACCCGCGGAGCTGCGACGGATCGTGGACACCCTGCACGAGCTGGGCAAACCGTTCGTCTATACGGTGCACGATCTGCGCAACCCCCACCAGACGGACCCCGCCGCCCAGGACGCCGCCCTGGACGTGCTGATTCCGGCCGCCGACGAACTGATTACCCTGACCGACGGCGCCGCACGCGTGATCGAGCGGCGCTGGGGCCGCCGGGCCACGGTCATCCCGCACCCGCACCTGCTCCCGCTAGACCGGTGGCGCGATCACGCGCCCGTGGGATCCGTACCCGTGGTGGGACTCAACTTCAAGAGCATGCGGGCGAACATGAACCCCCTGCCGGTGGCGCGCGTGCTGCTCGAATGCGCGTCCCGCGGGGAGATCCGGTTGCAGCTCGACGTCCACACAGACGTGGTCACCCGGGGCGCCCCGCACCACGACCCCGTGGTGAGTCACCTACTGGAGACCGCGCGTCGGACACTCAACGTTCAGGTCAACGTCCACGAGTTCTACACCGACGAGCAGTTGTGGGAGTACCTGCGCGGGCTCGATCTCTCGGTGCTCGCGTACCGCTTCGGCACCCATTCCGGGTGGCTCGAACTGTGCTACGACCTGGGCACCCATGTCCTGGCGCCGTCCGTGGGGTTCTACCACGAGCAGCATCCGGGTGTGCTGCGCTTCGACTGGGACCGGGACGGTCAGCCGGACGCCGATCAGATCCGGGAAGCGCTCGCGGGTCTGCGCGGGAACGCGCCCTGGCAGGCGAGCGCCTTGGAACGCACCCAACAACGACGTCGCATCGCCGCAGCCCACGCCGAGGTCTACCGCCGCGCCGTCGTGGTCCGGGAGGCCGGGAAAGGGGACGCCGCATGAAGGTGGCACTGCTCGCGCATGACCGGTTCCCGATCGCCCCGCCGTTCTCCGGGGGTCTCGAGTCCTTCACATGGCACCTGGCCCGCGGGCTCAAGTGCCGCGGGATGGAGGTGGTGGTCTTCGCTGCGCCGGGTTCCGACCCCGAGCTCGGGGTCGAGGAACTGGACGTGGAACCGCTCGTGCTCAGCGACGAGGCGCGCAACGACGTCGCCATGCCACCGGAGGCGCAGGTGCGGGAGACCTTCTCGTACCTGCAGGTCATGCGGGACTTCGCACGCCGCCCGGACATCGACGTGGTGCACAACAATTCGCTGCACTTCCTGCCCATCGTGATGTCCCCGGCCATCCCGCAACCCCTGTTGACCACCCTTCACACCCCGGCCACCCCGTGGCTCGAACCCGCGCTGCGTCTCACGCCCACGGCACCCACGGTGGCCGTGAGCGATTCGGTGGCCCAGATGTGGAGCAAGGTCACGCCCGCCCGCGTGATCCGCAACGGCGTGGACCCGCACGAGTGGCGACCGGGACCCGGCGGGGATGCCCTCGTGTGGTCCGGGCGCGTGGTCCCGGAGAAGGCCCCGCACATCGCGGCGCTGATCGCGAGCATGGCCGGGTGGAAACTGCGGATCGCCGGGCCCATCGCGGATCGGCACTACTTCGAGGCGCGGCTGAAGCCGTTGCTCAACGAGGACATCACCTACGTGGGTCACCTGGACACGCAGCAGCTGCGCACCCTGGTGGGCAATAGCGCCGCGAGCCTCGTGACGCCCGCATGGGAGGAGCCCTACGGCCTCGTGGCCGCGGAGGCCATGGCGTGCGGCACGCCCGTGCTCGCGGTGGCCCGCGGCGGCCTGAGCGAGATCGTGCGCGATCCCGGTGGGCACACGTCCCAGCCCGGGGCGAGCGAGGTGGAGACGGTGGCGTCCGCGGTCGCGGAGCTGCCCCGCGTCGTGGCCCTGGACCGCACCAGGGTGCGCCACTACGCGCTCGAGCACTGTTCCCTCAACGTCACCGTGGACGCCTACGCCGCGCTCTACCGGGAACTGGTGAGCGCGTGATTGGGTACTACATCCACCACCAGGGTCTGGGCCACCGCAACCGGGCCACCCAGATCGCCCGGGAACTCACGGTGCCCGTGACGGGGTTCAGTTCCCTGGAGCGCCCGGAGGCGTGGCCCGGCGAGTGGGTCCAGCTGCCCCCGGACGTCGCCCAGGACCCCGTGGACCCCACCGCCAACGACGTGCTGCACTGGGCGCCTCTCGAGCATCCCGGGTACCGGGAACGCATGGGTCTTATGGCGCAGCGCCTGCGCTCGGATGTGGAACTCATGGTCACGGACACCTCCGCGGAGGTCACTCTGCTCGCGCGTCTGATGGGTGTGCCCACCGTGGTCATGGCCATGCGGGGGGATCGCACCGATCGCACCCACCGTGCGGCGTACGACGCCGCGACCGCTCTGATCGCGCCGTGGTCCCGGGAGACCGCGGAGACCTATTGGCCCGAGGAATGGACCCGTAAGACCACGTTCACGGGGGCCATCTCCCGCTTCGACGTCCCCGTGCGGGTGCCGGGCTCCTCCGCCGAGCACGTTCCGGGCGCGTACTCTTCCGGCGAGCCAGCTCCCGGTGCGCGCACCGCGACGCGAGGTGCGAGCGGGAGCGGCGCGAGCGACGTCGGCGGCCAACGCGTCCTGGTGGTGTGGGGCCGCGGCGGGACCGACGTGGGGGACACCGAGATCGAGGCGGCTCGCGCGGCGACCCCCGGGTGGTCGTGGACCGTGCGCTCGCCGGAGAACCCCTCCCCGGACCTGTGGCGCGAACTGCACGAGGCGGACGTCGTCGTCTCCCACGGGGGCAACAACGCCGTGGCGGAGCTGTCCGCGGCGCACTCGCGCGCCGTCGTCGTCGCCCAGCCGCGACCGCACGACGAGCAAGCCGCCACGGCCGCCGCGCTCGAGCGCGCGGGAATCTGCGTGGGCCTGCAGCACTGGCCCGACGCCGCCGCGTGGCCCCGGTTGCTCGCACGTGCCCGGCAACTCGGCGGCTCCCGCTGGGACGCGTGGCGCCATGGCGACGGCGCATACCGTGCGGCGCGCGCGCTCGAGGACCTGCTGCACGGGGTCCCGTCGTGACGGCCGCTGCCCTGATCACGATCGTGAGCGGACGGCACACCCACCTGCGGCGGCAACGGGACTGGGTGGCCGCGCAGAGCGAACCCCCGATCACCCATGTGGTCGTGAGCATGGGCGATCCCGGGATCCGCGGAGTGCTCGAGCAACGGCCGGAACTGCCCACCGACCTCGTGGAACTGCCGCCTGCCGTCGAACTGCCGTTGGCCGCCGCGCGCAATGCCGGCGTGGCACGCGCGGAGCAGCTGGGCGCGGACACCGTGGTGCTACTGGACGTGGACTGCCTTCCCCACCGTGACCTGATGGCCGATTACACGCGCGCCCTCGAGCGGGTCGCAGACCAGCGCGCCGTGGTGAGCGGGCGCGTGCAGTACCTCCCGGAGGGGATGACCGAGGCCGATTACACGCCCGAGGGCGTCGCCCGCGCGGGACGGGATCACGCCGCCCGCGTGCTGCCGGAGCCCGGGGAACTGGTCGAGGGCGACCCCCGGATGCTGTGGTCGCTGACGATGGCGACCACGGTACGGACGTGGCACGCGGCGGCCGGATTCGACGAGCGCTACGTGGGCTACGGGGGCGAGGACACGGATTTCGGTCAGCGCCTGGCCGCGAGCGGGGGGAGCCTGTGGTGGCTCGGCGGAGCCGCCGCGTACCACCAGTACCACCCGACCCAGTCACCGCCCGTCCAGCACGCCGCGGCGATCGCCCGCAACGCCAACCTCTTCCGCCGTACGTGGGGGTTCGACCCCATGGAGGGGTGGCTGCGGGAACTCCGCAACTTGGGGGTCTTGACACGCGCGGGGGAGGACTGGCACGTCTTCGAACAGGGTTCGACCGATGATGCGTGAGCATACGATTATGCTCGGGGTGTGAGTTCCGAACGCCCTGTCATCACCCTGGCCCTGATCAACGACTATCCCGTGGTCCTCCAGGGTGTGGCGAGTATGCTGCAGGGTCATCCGCGCCTGCGGGTCGTGGAACTCGATTCCGGGTGTCTGCCGCACACGGACGCGGACCTGGTGCTCTATGACGCGTTCGCCGCGAAGGACCGTGGCACCCATGACGTGATGCGCCTACTGGATGACCCCCACTGCCTCAAGGTCGTGATGTACACGTGGCACGTGAGCGCCGAGCACGTTGACGAAGCACTCGATCTGGGCATACACGGTTATCTCTCCAAGGAGCTCACCGGGGACGAACTCGCGGACGCCCTCGTGCGCGTGCACGAGGGGGAGCGCGTGGTGGCCCCCGAACCAGTGCGGGAGGACATCACCTTGCCGGACTGGCCCGGCCGGCCCGAGGGGCTCTCCGCGCGTGAGGCGGAGGTGATCGCGCTGATCACCCAGGGGTTCACCAATGACGAAATCGCCCGGCACTGCTACCTCAGCATCAACTCGGTGAAGTCCTACATCCGTTCCGCCTACCGCAAAATGGGCGTGGAGCGACGCAGTCAGGCCGTGTTGTGGGGCGTCCAGCACGGGATGGATCCCACGGGTCAGCAGCAGCGCACAACCGCGGTCTGACCCGCAGCGTCATCCGGGACCGACCAGCGGTTTCATCCTTTCGGGTGCGCGACAGCCCGGGGCACGGCGGGGCACAATGGACACATGACCGAAGACAAGTACGCAGCAGCCAGGAAAGCACGGGAACTCGCCGGTGAAGAGGGCGGTTTCCCCAAGCAGGAACAGACCCCGCCCGGCCTGTCCACGGGCATGCAGCCCTTCCCGGACCACGGTGAGGAGAACTGGGTGGGCCGCGGTCGCCTCGAGGGTCTCAAGGCCCTCGTGACCGGTGGCGACTCCGGCATCGGCCGCGCGGTGGCCATCGCGTTCGCCCGTGAGGGCGCGGACGTGGCCATCAACTACCTCTCGGACGAGGAATCGGACGCGCAGGACACCAAGCAGTGGATCGAGAAGGCCGGTCGCAAGGCCGTCCTGCTGCCCGCGGACCTGCGCGAGGAAGCCACCGCCCGTCAGGTCGTGGACGACGCCGCCGAGCAGCTCGGCGGCCTGGACATCCTCGTCAATAACGCGGGCTTCCAGTGGGCCCGCCGTGACGGCGGTCTGCAGGGTCTGAAGACCGAGGAGATGGACCGCGTCTTCAAGACCAACCTGTACGCCCTGTTCTGGGTCTCCCAGCAGGCGCTGCAGTACCTTGAGAGTGGTTCCTCGATCATCAACGTGAGCTCCATCCAGGCCTACGACCCGTCCGAGAACTTGATCGACTACGCCTCCACCAAGGCTGCGATCAACAACTTCACGGTCAACCTGGCCAGCGAGCTGGGGGAGAAGGGGATCCGCGTCAACGCCGTGGCCCCCGGACCCATCTGGACCCCGTTGCAGCCCGCGACCAAGGCCGGCGAGAGCATGCCTCAGTTCGGGTCGGACACCCCGCTCGGCCGCGCGGGACAGCCCTCCGAGATGGCCGGGGCGTTCGTGTTCCTGGCCAGCCCGGCGGAGGCGTCCTACGTCTCCGGCACAGTGATCGGTGTGACCGGCGGCAAACCCGTCTTCTAGGCCACCTTCGAGAGCCACGACAGACAAGTGCACATGACACCACCGTGGGCGGGACGCGATAGGCGGCCCGCCCATTGGTGTGTCACGGGTACGTGATGTGAAACCCGGGAGCCTCGTGACGAATCCTTCCGCCATGCACCGCAGACTTGGCCTGACGGACGCCGTGACCCTCGGGCTCGGTTCCATGATCGGCGCCGGCATTTTCGTGGTGTTCGCCCCCGCTGCGGCCTCCGCGGGCGCCTGGTTACCGCTGGCCCTCGTGCTGGCCGCGGTCGTCGCACTGTGCAACGCACTGTCCTCGGCCCAGCTGGCCGCCCAGTACCCCGTGGCCGGCGGTAGTTACGTCTACGGTCGCGAGCGCCTCGGCCCCTGGCCGGGGTTCTTCGCCGGGTGGTGTTTCCTCACCGGTAAGACCGCGAGCTGCGCGGCCATGGCCATGACGTTCGCCGCCTATGTGGTCCCCGAGCCCTGGCAACGGCCCGTCGCTGCTCTCGCGGTGCTCGGTGTGGTCGCGGTCAACTGCTTCGGCGTGACGCGCACTGCTTCGGCCACCAAGGTGCTCGTGGGTATCGTGCTCGCGGGCCTGGCCGTGGTCCTCGTGGCCGGGCTCTTCGCCGGGTCCGGCCCCGCCGCATCAACCTTCGGTGCGGCACCGCCGGGCGGGGCGTACGGCGTCCTGCAAGCCGGGGGACTCCTGTTCTTCGCTTTCGCCGGGTACGCACGCATCGCCACCATGGGGGAGGAAGTGCGCGATCCCGCCCGGATCATCCCTCGGGCCATCGTCATCTCCCTGAGCGCGGTCCTCGTGATCTACGGCGTACTCGCGGTGCTCTCGCTGCACGTCCTCGGTCCCGAGGCCCTGTCCCGTACGACGACGCCGCTCGCGGACCTCGCCGCGGTCGCCGACTGGCCGTGGACCACGGTTGTGGTCACGATTGCGGCCGCTGCCGCCACGCTCGGGGCGCTGCTGGGGCTCACGGCGGGGATCGGTCGGACCGGCCTGGCCATGGCCCGCACGGCGGATCTGCCCGCGCCCCTCGCCGTGCTCGACGAGCGCCACGGCGTCCCGCGCCGCATCGAAATCGTGGTGGCAGCGGTGGTCGTGATCGCGGTGTTCACCATGGACGTGCGCGGGGTGGTGGGCTTCTCGTCGTTCGGGGTGCTGCTGTACTACCTCGTGGCCAACCTCAGTGCGCTCACGCAGACCGGGCCGCATCGCCGCTACCCGCGCGCGGTGTCCGTCCTGGGCACGGTGCTGTGCGTGGTCCTCGTGGTCACGCTCCCGATCGCGTCCGTGGCGGGCGGCGTCCTCGTGCTGGCGCTGGGCATCGTGTACCGAGGGATGAGGGTGCGACGGCGCTGACCCGGGTGGTGAGGGCGCGTCACGCCATGCTGCACAGCCGTCGCGAACCACGCCGCCGGGCGCTGCCGCTGCATGCTGCCACCGCGCGCGCCGTCGTCCGGCACGGGGCGGCACCGGCGAGCCGGACGACCGCGGTTCGTTCAGCGCTCGTTGTTGCGCTGTGCGGCCTTGCTGCCGAGCGTGCTCAGGGCGTTGACCACGCGGGATCCCAGGCGCTGCTTGGCGGTGGCCCCCACCACGAGATCCGTCTGCTGGGGGGACGCGGACGGGAGCACCCGGTTCACCACGCCCAACGCGCGAATCGTGAGCCCGGGGGCGATACCCCGGACCCGCTGGGCGACCTTGGGCAACCACCCCAGCAGCACGATCGGGCGTCCCGCGAGAACGCCGTCCACGATCGAGCGGGCCGCGCGGTCGGCGTTCATGGACAACACCGGCAGGGACGCGGACGGCGCGAACCACGCGTACTCGTTCTGCGACTCGCCCGTGAAGTAGGCGCGCTCGTGCGATCCCGTGCGCATGAGGCCGGGGTCGATGCTCGTGGCGGTGACGCCGGTCCCCGACAGGGACGCCGCGAGACCCTCGCTGAACCCCACCGCGCCGAACTTGGCCGTGCAGTACGGCAACAGGTGCGGCACGGAGACCAGTCCGCCCACGGACGCGATCGTGCCGATCCGGCCACGGCCACGCTCGCGCATCCCGGGCAACACCGCGAGCGCGGTGTGCACGGGACCCATGGTCATGGTGGTCACGGCGTCCCGAAACTGCTCCACCGTGACACCCTCCACCGAGCCCACCTGGATGATCCCGGCGACCGTGATGAGCACGTCCACCGGTCCCAGATCACGCTCCACGTCCCGCACCAAGGCCTCGACCTGGTCCGCCTCGGCGACGTCGCACACGTAGTCGCGCACCGTGCCGAACGGGGACAGCATCTCGCGCGCGCGGGCCAGCTCGGCGGCGTCGCGAGCGCACACGGCGACGTCGAAATCACGCGAGAGAAGTTCCTTGGCCACGAGCAGCCCCAGTCCACGGGAGGCTCCGGCCACGAGGGCAACCTGATGCGATGCGGTCATACGGGACACGCTACGCGGTGCGCCGCCCAGGTTCGACCCCCCCCTGTAGGGGTGGTGCCCGGGCGGAGTGATCGTGCTTTACTGGGTGAATGCGAGCACTCACATGGCAAGGACTCGGCGACGTCCGGGTCGAAAACGTCCCGGATCCCGTTCTGCAGGACCCCACCGACGCCATCGTGCGGGTCACGTCCACCGCGATCTGCGGTTCGGACCTGCACCTCTACGGCGTGCTGGGCCCGTACCTGCAGAAGGACTACGTGATGGGTCACGAGTTCATGGGCATCGTGGAAGAAGTGGGACCGGAGGTCAGCAACCTCGCACCCGGTGACCGCGTGGTCGTCCCGTTCGTGATCGCGTGCGGTCACTGCTGGATGTGCGACCGCGGGCTGTACGCCGCGTGCGAGACCACCCAGGTCCGCGAGATGGGAACGGGCGCCGCGCTGTTCGGTTTTTCCTCCCTCTACGGGTCGGTCCCCGGAGGCCAGGCGGAAATGGTGCGCGTCCCGCACGCGGACTTCGGCCCCGTGAAACTGCCCAAGGACTTCGACGACGAGCGTTTCCTCTACCTCAGCGACATCCTGCCCACCGCGTGGCAGGGCGTGAAGTACGCGAACGTGGGGGAGGAGGACACCCTCGCGGTGCTGGGCCTCGGACCCGTGGGCCAGCTCGCGGTGCGTTCGGCCAAGCTGCAGGGCGTCAAGCGAATCATCGCCGTAGACCGTGTGGACGAGCGCCTCGCCCTGGCCAAGAGCTGGGGGATCGAGACCGTGGACATGCGGGAGGTGGACGAGGTCTCCGACACGCTCGTCGACATGACGGACGGGCGCGGCCCCGACGGCGTCCTGGATGCCGTGGGCATGGAAGCGCACGGCAACCCCATCGCGGAGAAGATCGTCGCCGGCGCGGCGCGACTGCCCAAGCCGCTCGGGCGCAAGGCCATCGAGACGGCCGGTATCGACCGGTTGGATGCGTTGCACACCGCGATCCACAGCGTGCGCCGCGCGGGCACAGTCTCGGTGTCCGGCGTGTACGGCGGAATGGCGGATCCCATGCCCATGATGGAGATGTTCGACAAGGGCATCAGCATGCGCATGGGCCAGTGCCACGTGCGCCACTGGACCGATGAGCTGCTGGAGATCGCGAGCCGCCCGGACGACGTCCTCGGCCTCGAGTCACTGGCCACCCACCACGTGTCCTTGGAGGACGCGCCGGAGATGTACAAGATCTTCCAGGAGAAGAAGGACGGCTGCATCAAGGTGGTCCTCAAGCCATGACCCTGTGCACACCACGGCCATGCTCATGGGAGGAGGAGCCGGTCGCCCTTGTCTGACGTACTGCTTCGAGTAGCCAGTGCACCCCGCCGTGGGGTCGATCGTCTCATCCGCGGATACCAGCGCCACCTCTCACCGCGTAAAGGATTCACGTGCGCCCACCTCGTGGCACGGGGCGGGCAGTCCTGCTCCGCGGCGGTGCGCGGCATCATTGCGCAGTACGGCGTGATCCGAGGGATCATCCCCACGATGCTCCGTTTCGTGGCCTGCTACCGGGCGGCCCTCATGCTCGGCCCCGCGGGCCGCGGCGATGTGAGCGGAGTCTGCTGCTGCGGGCCCATCCCCATTCCGTTCCGGTTCTAAGAAAGATGGAGGAAGCCCCTCCCACCTCGCGGTGCGCTCGGAGGTAGGAGGGGCTTCGTGGTGCCCGCCAGTTACGTTGTGAGTACCCCCGATCGCCGGGGGTTTGGTGCTCGACGGGGTATGGCTTGTCTGCCCAGCCATCCATGGTCCGGGGGTGTTGCCGCCCGGTCGAGAGACACGCATTGACCGCTCATAGGGACACGGCCCAGCTTCTCTGAGGTCTCTTCGTAACGTGGGTGCCGGCATCGGGTCTCAAGACTGCGACCAGCAGTGATGCGTTCAATGAGGACGACATCATGAACGCCGGATTCGCGGCCGTGATCGGCCTGGACGTGGGGAAGACCGGGCATCATGCCTGCGCGCTGGACCCCGACGGGGAACAGGCTCTTCGACAAGCCCCTCCCGCAGGACGAGGCCCAGCTGCGCGACCTCTTCACACACCTGCAGGAGCACGGCGACGTGCTGATGGTCGTCGATCAGCCCAACACCATCGGAGCCCTGCCCATCGCAGTCGCTCGCGACGTCGGCTGCGCGGTGGCCTACCTACCCGGGTTGACGATGCGAAAGGCCGCGGACCTCGCCCACGAGACCACCCGGGCACTGAACCGGATCCGGTCTCTGCTCACACAGATCCATCCCGCTGACCCGGAGGTGCTGGTCGATCGGATCTTCACGGCGCTCAGCGAGCAGACCGTGGTCGTTCCAGCGACCGCGGCCGTGGAGTTGGTGATCCCGAGGGTGGTCGGGCCGGTCAAGGAGCTGAAGGAACAACGCGCGACCGTAGCCGGAGAGGTCGAGGCTATGCTGGAGGACTTCTCTCTCGCCGGGGTCTTGATGAGCATGCCGGGGATCGGCATCAAGACCGCCGCCCAGATCCTCCTGGCCATCGGCAATGGCTCCGCATTCGAGACGCAGGCCATCTCGCAGCCTGCGCCGGCGTCGCGCCGGTCACGCGAAGATCAGGGACCTCGATCAGGAGCGAGTTCCCCGCGTGAGCCGGCAACAAACGCCTGAAGAACGCGCTGTTCCACTCCGCGTGGGTCGCCTCGGACTCAGATCCGATCTCCAAGGCCTACTACGACCGGAAGCGCGCCGAGAGAAACCGACACCACGCCGCCGTCATCTGCCTCGCCCGCCGTCGCTGCAACGTCATCTACGTGATGCTCCGCAATGGCACCTACCCCCAGCCCCGAACCAACCACCCTCGCGGTTTGACTCAGAACATAGGAGCACCCCCGGCTGTGCTTTTACTGAGTTAGAACAGATATTCGCGCGCCAGGCTGCTTTTCCTTCACTGTGCATTTGGACGACGGGCGCGGGCGGTCGGGGTGGCGGGGATGGCCGCAGCGGTGGGAGTGGTCAGGCCGGACGGGCCGCTGGGAAGCGGGCGGTCGAGGTCATGCAGGACTGGCCCGGCAACGAGAACGAGGTGCGAACCCCGACCGGTACACCGATCGATGTTCGCACCTCGTGCATGGGGTGAGCGACGGGGGTTGAACCCGCGACCTCCTGGACCACAACCAGGCGCTCTGCCGACTGAGCTACGCCCACCATTGAACCCGTGGAAGAACCGTTCGATCCCTCCGGGCAACGACGACCACTATAGCGCACGCCCGGGCGGATTTCCGCATCGAGCGCCTGAACGCGTCAGGTCCCGGTCAGGAACCCGAGCGGGTCGGGGAGGCCTTGATGAGCGCGGCGATCTTGCGGGCGTCGTCGGAGGTGGGACCGGGATCGCCGGGGAAGAGGATGTGGCGGTAGTATCGCAGCTCGTCGATCGAGTCCTCGATGTCGCCGAGCGCACGGTGATTGCCCGTCTTCTCGGGCGCCTGGAAGTACGCGCGCGGGTACCAGCGCCGCGCGAGCTCCTTGATCGTGGAGACGTCGATGACCCGGTAGTGCAGGTGATCCACGAGTTGCGGCATGTCCCGCGTGAGGAACGTCTTGTCCGTCCCCACGGAGTTACCACCCAGCGGCGCCTTGCCCGGTTCGGGGACCCATTTGCGGATGTAGTCCAGCACCGCGTCCTGCGCCTGCGCCATGTCCATTCCGTTCTCGAGCTCCGGCAGCAGCCCGGATGTCTCGTGCATGTTCCGCACGAAAGAAGACATCTGATCCAGCGCGGCCTGCGGGGGTTTGATGACCACGTCCACGCCACTGCCCAGCACGTTGAGCTCGTCGTCGGTCACGAGCGCGGCCACCTCGATCAACGCGTCATCGGACAGGGACAGCCCCGTCATCTCGCAGTCGATCCACACTATTCTCCGGTTTGCAGTCGTCACGCCCTCCAATCTATCGCGTCGTGCGGGCACCCCCGCGACGCCGCCTCGCCCCGGGCATCCGGTTGGCTTACGACGTCGCACGGTAGGATCACCCCGACGCCGCCCCCGCGCACCGCGCGCCGCGGCGGACGATTCCCAGACCCCTCATCTGCGGCCACCGCGGAAGCACCGGGAGGACCGTAGTGCGCATCACGTCCAGGACGGAACGTCACCCGACGCTCCCCGGAACCGGACGGGACGCAGCCCCGGGACGGGACGCGACGGCCTCGGCGTCATTGACCCGCACCGTGGTGATGGGCTCGCTGGGCTCGCTCATGTTGCTGTTCGGCTCCCTGGGCGTGGGATGGCTCGCGAGCGTGTCCTCGCTGCGGCGCATCCCGCTGATCATGTGGATGCGCTTCGAGACCGTGGGCGTGGTGGTCTCGGTCGTGATGCTCGCCCTCGGAGCCATGCTCCTGGTGCGGCAGTGGCTGCGCCTGGGCCAGAAACTCAGACCGTGGGGACCGGAGAGCGCCCGCTGGGTGCTGATCTCGATCGCGGCGTGGGCGGCGCCCATGCTCGTGAGCATCCCGTTGTTCAGTCGGGATGTGTACTCGTACATCGGGCAGGGCCGCGTGATGGCGAACGGGTTGAACCCGTACGAGTCCGGGGTCTCCACGATCGACAACTTCTTCCAACTGGGCGCGGACCAGTTATGGGCGGAATCCCCGCCCCCGTACGGCCCGGTGTTCCTGTGGCTCGAACAGCTCGTGGTCCTCGTGACCGGTGCGGACCCGGACGCCTCCGTGCTGCTGTTTCGGGCCTTGTGCGTGGTGTCCGTGATCGCGTGCATGTGGGTCATCCCGCGCCTGGCCCGGCTGCACGGCGTCAATCCGCGGCGGGCCATGTGGCTATCGGTGGCCAATCCGCTGTTCCTCACGAACTTCGTGGTGGCCGCCCACAACGACGCGATCATGCTGGCCCTGGC
The DNA here is from genome assembly GCF_031844145.1 of Kocuria sp. PD6. NCBI lineage: Bacteria > Bacillati > Actinomycetota > Actinomycetes > Micrococcales > Micrococcaceae > Kocuria > Kocuria sp. PD6. The sequence continues at coordinate 58,848 of NZ_JAUZUS010000009.1, read as the reverse complement.
CCTGATCGGGACCTACGTGGCGGCAATGCACCGCAACTGGAAGGGTGGGATCGCGGGCACGACCCTTGTGACCCTGTCTGTGGCGATCAAGCCCATCACACTGATCTTCCTGCCGTTCGTGGGCCTGCTCTGGGCCGGGCGCGGTGCGTCATGGCCGCGCCGGTTCGCGATCTGGGCCCTCACGCTGGCCTACTCCGTGGCCTTGTTGGCGCTCATGGGATTCGTCAACGGCTTCGGTTTCGGGTGGGTCTCCGCGGTCTCTACACCGGGCACCGTGTACATCTGGTACGCGCCGATCGGACTGCTGGGGTTGTTCGCGCAGCTCGTGGGCAGCTCGTGGGGGTTCAACGGCTCCGCGTGGATGGACGCCGTGCACACGACCGGGACGGTGCTCTCCGCCGCGGTGGTGGTCGTGCTGATGTTCGTGGGGCGGGATGCCAAACTGTTCCGCCGGCTCGCGTGGGCGCTCGCCGCGTTCGTGCTGCTGGCCCCCATCATCCAGGCATGGTACGTGGTGTGGCTCATCCCGTTGTTCGCGATCTCCGGGATCCGCGACGACTGGCAGGTGGACGTGCTGTTCTTCGTGACCGCGTTCTTCATGGTCTACGCCGTGGCGGACCAGCTGGACGTGTTCCCCTACCTGGACCTGAACCTCTTCGCGGCGCGGGTCATCGCCGCGCTCGTGGCCCTGACGTACGGCATCTACCTGTGGCTACTGGACCCGGCCACCCGGCGTGTGGCGCGGCCCCCACGTGGCGAGCGGGCGACGTCGCCCGTGCTGTGACGCGAACGCGGCCCCGCTCACGAGGAGCGGGGCCGCGTTGGTGTGGAGTGGGGAATCAGACGCCGAAGTACATCTGGAACTCCAGCGGGTGGGGGACCACAGAGAGCGGCTTGAGCTCGACCTCACGCTTGTACTCGATCCAGGTCTCGATCAGGTCCTCGGTGAACACGTCACCGGCGAGCAGGAACTCGTGGTCCGCCTCGAGGGCCTCGAGCGCCTCCGACAGGGTGCCCGGGGCCTTCTTGATGTCCTTGGCCTCCTCCGGGGGCAGCTCGTAGAGGTCCTTGTCGATGGGGTCCGCCGGCTCGATGCGGTTGCGGATCCCGTCCAGCCCGGCCATCAGCTGCGCGGCGAACGCGAGGTACGGGTTGCACGAGGGGTCCGGGGCGCGGAACTCCAGGCGCTTGGCCTTGGGGTTGGTGCCCGTGATGGGGATCCGGATGCCCGCGGAGCGGTTGCCCTGCGAGTAGACCATGTTCACGGGGGCCTCGAAGCCCTTGACCAGGCGGCGGTAGGAGTTCACGGTGGGGTTGGTGAACGCGAGCACCGCGGAGGAGTGCTCCAGCAGGCCGCCGATGTACCAGCGCGCCACGTCCGACAGGCCCGCATAACCCTTCTCGTCGTAGAACAGCGGCTCCCCGCCCTTCCACAGCGACTGGTGGCAGTGCATCCCCGAGCCGTTGTCGTTGAAGACGGGCTTGGGCATGAACGTGACGGTCTTGCCGAACGAGTCCGCGGTGTTTTTGATCACGTACTTGAACTTGAGCAGGTCGTCCGCGGCGGCGGTCAGCGTGGAGAACTTGTAGTTGATCTCCGCCTGACCCGCGGCACCGACCTCGTGGTGGGAGCGCTCGACCTCAAGGCCCACCTCGTCCAGGGCCACGCACATGGCGTCGCGCAGGTCCGCCTGCTTGTCCACGGGGGACACGGGGAAGTAGCCGCCCTTCACGGGGGTCTTGTTCGCGAGGTTGCCGCCCTCTTCCTCACGGCCGCTGTTCCAGGAGGCTTCATCCGAGTCGATCCGGTAGAAGGTGTGCTCGGGGGAGACCTGAAAGCGGGCGTCCTCGAAGACGAAGAACTCGGCTTCGGACGCGAAGTTCGCGGTGTCCGCGATACCGGTGGAGGCCAGGTACGCCTCGGCGCGCTCGGCCACACCGCGCGGGTCGCGGTGGTAGGGCTCGCCGGTGCGCGGGTTCACGATCGAGCACGTGACCACGAGCGTCTTCTCGAGCCGGAAGGGGTCCACGAACGCGGACTGGGGGTCCGGGATCAGCTGCATATCGGACTCGGCGATGCCCTGGAAACCACGGATGGAGGAACCGTCGAACAACTGCCCGTCCGTGAAGAAGTCCTCGTCCACCGCCTTGGCCGGGAGGTTGAAGTGCTGCTGCACACCGGGCATGTCCGTGAAACGCAGATCGACGAAGATGACCTCTTCGTCCTTGAGGAACGCGAGCACTTCTTCGGCTGATTGGAACATGGACCTGTTCTCCTTCTGTGTGGGCGTCCGATCGAGGCCGCGGTGGCAGGGACCACCGCGGTCGTTCGGTTCTGATGTCCAGCGTAGGAACCTGGCGTTGCCCGTCCATGACACGAATGTTTCGTCCGTGTAACGCCCGGAGCGTGATGCACGGAGGGCTCGCCGACCGGTCAGTACGAGCCCCAGTCTACCGGCGGGTGCGCGAGCTCCCACGTCGGCCCGTTAGGGTGAAGTCATGATTTCTCGCCAGGACATGGGCGCGTGGCTCGACGGCGCCCCCCAGGGAAGCCAGCCGTACCCCGGTCGTCGTCTGGGTCGCCCCGCTGAGGGGCCGGGCTCGATCGCTCGCTTCCCTGCGCGCCTGGTGGCCCTGGTGATCGACTGGGTGCTTGCGGTGGTTCTCGCGGGGCTGTTCCTGGCGCAGTGGAACGGGTCGGGGCTGATGAACCTCGTGGTGTTCTTCGTGATCAGCGTGCTCATGGTCGGGTTCTTCGGGCGCACCCCGGGGCACTGGATCATGGGGTTGCAGGTCCAGACGATGAAGGGCCGCCCCGCCGGTTTCGGCAGAGCGGCCCTTCGCACGCTGCTGTTGTGTCTGGTGATCCCCGCGCTGATCGCGGACGAGGACCAACGGGGTCTGCACGATCGCGCGGTCGACACCGTCCTGGTGCGCGTGCGCTGATCAGCAGGATCGCCCCACGGCCCGCGGGCGCTGGTTCAGCGACCGCGCATGGACTTACGATCTGGGCGCGCACGCATGGGATCCACGCCCTTGGGGATCGGCAGCTTGTTCTTCAGGGTGTTCATCCGGCGGTGGACCACCTGAACTTCTTGCTTGGTGAGCTTGTTCTCCAGGCGCTTCATCTCCTTGGTGAGCTTGCTCAGGGGGATCTGGTTCTCGCCGTTGCCGGACTTGAGCACGTGGATGGGGACGTTCTGGATCACCGGGCCGATGCGGCGGCGTTCCTTCTTCACGAGCTTGTCCACGCGGTTGACCGGGCCCTCGGTGATGAACACGACACCGGGGCGGCCCACGGCGCGGAACAGCAGGTCCTTGGACTTGGGATCCATCGCGGCGGGTTCCTCCTCCACGATCCACCCGCGCTTGAGGGTGGACAGCGCGGCCCCCGCGGCACCGGGTTGTCCCTCAATGCGCGAGAATGCGGCTTTCTCGGCCCGCCGTGACAGCAGGATCACGGCGGCGAGCACCGCGAACGGGATGCCGATGAGCAACCACGTGATCCAGTTGCCGAGTAGCACACCGATGAGCAGGAACACGAGCAGCACGCCTAGGCCGAGCAGGATCATCCACCACAGGATGTTCGGTTCGCGCTCGCGAGTCATCTGGAAGACCTGCTTCATCTGCGCGAAGATGCCCGGGCCCTTGGCGGCCTTGCGCTGGCGCTTCTCCTCGCGCTTACGGTCGCGTTCGGCGGCCTTGGCCTTGGTGGACGTGGCTGGTGACACAGTTCTTCCTCGCACTCGCTGACACAGGGGATCTCCGCCATTCTATCCGCTGAGGCCCGTCGACGCGGCGTCTCGTCCGTAGGGAAGCCCTCCCGGGTCCCGCGCGGCACCCGGAACGGACGACGCCGCCCGGAAGCGGGCGGCGTCGTCCGCGGAGCGGTGTTGATGCGGGCGTCAGCCCAGGCGGGCCAGCAGGGAGGAAGCTTCCTGGCTCGCGGAACCCGAGTCGTCGATGTGGGACAGGTGCTCGGGGATCTCGCGGCCCATCTTCTTCATGGCGCGTGCCCACAGCTTGCCCGCGCGGTAGCTGGAACGCACCATGGGCCCAGCCATCACGCCCAGGAAGCCGATCTCCTCGGCCTGCTTGGACAGCTCCACGAAGGTTTCCGGCTTCACCCAGCGGTCGATCGGGTGGAACGTGGGGCCGGGGCGCAGGTACTGGGTGAGGGTGATGATGTCGCAGCCGGCGTCGTGCAGGTCGCACAGCGCCTCGTAGACCTCGTCGTCGGTCTCGCCCATGCCGAGGATCAGGTTGGACTTCACGATCATCCCGTTCTCCTTGCCCTGGGTCAGGACGTCCAGGGACCGTTCGTACGCGAACGCGGGACGAATCTGGCGGAAGATGCGGGGGACGGTCTCCAGGTTGTGCGCGAAGACCTCGGGCTGGGCGTCGATGACCTGCTGCAGGGCGTCCGGCTGACCCTTGAAGTCGGGGATCAGGATCTCCACACCCGTGCTCGGGTTCAGGGCGTGGATCGCGCGAATGGTCTCGGCGTTGAGCCATGCGCCGCCGTCCGCGAGGTCGTCACGGGCCACCGAGGTCACGGTCGCGTAGCGCAGTCCCAGGTCACGCACGGACTCGGCGACCTTGCGAGGCTCGGCGACGTCCACCATGCCCGGCTTGCCCGTGGCGATGTCGCAGAAGTCGCAGCGGCGCGTGCACGTGTCCCCGCCGATCAGGAACGTGGCCTCACGGTCCTCCCAGCACTCGTAGATGTTGGGACACCCTGCTTCCTCGCACACCGTGTGCAGCCCGCGACCCCGGGCCATGGACTTCAGTTCCGTGAACTGGGGTCCCATCTTGGCGGTGTTCTTCAACCACGAGGGCTTCTTCTCGATGGGCACCTCGGCGTTGCGTGCCTCGACGCGCAGCAGTTTGCGGCCTTCGGGGGCGATGGTCATGAGTACTCCTCGCTGGTGGCGCTGGCGGGGCCCGGTCCACGCGGATGAGCGGGTCGGGCCGTTCTCAGGGGTCTGTTCTCGACGATCCGCGATTCGTGCGGTGGCTGTGGCCCGGTCAGGACACCGCGGTGGGTGTGGCGTCCCTCGCTCGGGAGTCACCCGTGTGCGGCAGTCGCACGGGCGGTGCCGGGACATCGGGTTCGAAGGCGACGCACAGGTCCGCCTCACGGGCCGCGAGTTCCTGCTCCATACGCTGCACAACGTCCGCCGGGTCGATCCGATTCCCGGTCTCCTGGCTGATCGAGGTCACGCCAGCGTCCGTGATCCCGCACGGGATGATCTTGCCGAACGGGCGCAGGTCGTTCGAGCAGTTCAAGGCGAAACCATGCATCGTCGCACGCTTGGAGACCTGCACACCGATTGCCGAGATCTTGCGATCGGGGCCCCGCTCGTCCGCGAGCACCCACGCACCGGACCGGCCCTCCACGGTGGTCGCGGGCACGCCGAAGTCGCGGACCACGGCGATGATGACCTCTTCCAGGACACGTACGAAGCGCACCACGTCCAAGGGGATCGGCAAGCGCACGATGGGATAACCCACGAGCATCCCGGGGCCGTGGTAGGTCAGTTTCCCGCCCCGGCCGATCGGGACCACGTCCGTGCCGTCCCACGGGTACTCGTGCTTCTCGGTGCGGCGCCCGGCGGTGTAGACGGGTTCGTGTTCCACCATCAGCACCGTGTTGCCGCGGGTTCCGGCCACGACCTCGCCATGGACCTCCCGCTGCAGGTCCAAGCACTCGCGGTAGTTCACGAAGTCCGGTGCCAGACCGATGCGTTCGAAGTGCAGAGCCATTCCGCCAGCCTATCCCTTCCGCCCGTCTGTGGATAACGCGAGCGGGCCGCCGTGTTTCCCGGCACAGTGGGGTCATGAACGCAGAGCAGGAACCGGAGCAGCTCGAGGCGCCGTCCAGGACCCGTGACGCGTCCGCGCCGTCGCGTGGGCACAGCGCGCGGGACCGCGTGCGGGCCGTGCGCGCGGGTGAGCGGCGTCGTCACGGCCGCGAGGGGTACGACGACGCCGCGGCGGCCCCGGGTGCGGTCCCCTCCGCTAGTGCGGTATCCGCCGGCCATTCGGTACCCGCCCACCGTGTGCAGCCCGCCGACCGAGCGGAGTCGCCCGAGTCGATGAGCGATCCGGCCGCCGAGACGGTCGAGCGCGACGGTCTCGAACTCGTGGAAAAGCTCGGGGAGGGCGGTGGGTCCCGCACGTGGCTGGCCCGGGAACGCACGACACATGAGAAGTACACCGTCACGTTCGTCGTGACCGAGGACCGAGAACACCGGCGGGCCGGCGAGGAGCAGATCGCCGCCCTCGTCGAGGCATGGGCGGAGTCACCGCATCCCGAGCTCGTGAGCGTGCGCGCGACCCTCGGCGGGGACGGCGCATCCCGGGCGCTCGTGGCGGACCACGTTCGCGGCAAGACCCTTGAGGACACCATGCGCGACCGGGGACGGTTGCGGCCGGAGGACACCGCGCCGGTTCTCGCGGCGGTCGCTCGTGCGCTTTCGCACCTGCACGAGCGTGGCTGGGTGCACGGGGACCTCGCGGCGCATCACGTCCTCCTCACGCTGGACGAGCGCGCGCTCGTGGACGGCTACGGCGTTCCCGCGGGCAGCTCGGTGGGGCCCGTGCCATGGGGTGTCGCGGATCGGCCCGCGCACCCCGGGGTGGCGCTCGGCCCCGCGGAGGATGCATACACCGCGGTGCAGGACGTGCATGCCCTGGGCGTGCTGGGGTGGCTCGCGCTCACGGGCCGCCATCCCGGCCCCGAGTCGCACCGGGTGCCGTTGACGCTCATGTGTCCCGCCGCGCCGCGTCACCTCGTGCTGATGCTCGAAGCCGCCCTGGCTGACGACCCCGCCGCGCGCCCCTCCGCGCAGGAACTCGCCGCGGGTTTCTCGGCCTCCGCACCGAGGAGCAAACCGGTCGGCCGGCCACCCGAACGCATGACCCCGGAGGTCATCCGCGCGGACGGCACCGTGGTGCGGCCCCGCCGCCTCGTGCCCCTGCGCCCCGTTCCCCCGCGTCGGATTCGGATGAGTCCGGGCGGCGTCGCCGTGGCCGGGGTGGACACGTCCGTGCGGCGCAGGGCGTGGCTCGCGGCCGCCGGAGTCCTGGGTGCAGCGGCCCTGGCGTGGGGATTCCTCGCGTGGGACGCTGGCGGGCCCGTCGCCAGGCCCGCCGAATCCGGTGCGACGTCGGCAGCCGAGGCGGGGACGGCGTCCTCGCCCCCGGATGCGGCCGCCGGGACACCCTCCGGAACGAGCTCGCGGTCCCCTGGGGCGACCCCCGTGCCGGACGCTGCGGGGGCGTCCAGGGAAGCCACCGAGCGATCGGCCACCGCGCCAGGAGAGACCATGCAGGACAAGGACGGTGAGGCGCGAAGGGCCGTCGAAGGCCTCGTGTCCGCCCGCGCGGCGGCGCTCGCGGCCGGGGACGAGACGGCCCTCGCGGAAGTGTACGTCGCGGATTCGGGACTCGCCGCGCGGGATCGGGACCTGATCCGGCGCGCGAAGGCCCAGGACATCTCGGGATCGGGATTCACGGCCTTGTCCGGTGTGAGCATGGACGTCGCCCGGTTGACCGAACAGCGGCCCCGCGCCGGGTCGGGTCTCACGCCCGCCGAGGCGGCCCGCACTCGCACCTACGACGCCGAGGTTCGGACGCGGGGCTGGCACGGCGAGTTACCCACGGGCTCCCACGTGACCCGGCAGGGGGACGAGGCCCTGCAGACCCTGCGGATCTCGGTGACCCACACCCCGCGGGGGTGGCGGCTCGCCGACGTCACACCGGTCGAGGCCGCCCCGTGAGAGGCGGCACATGACGGCCCCCGCGCAACGCGAAGCCCCTGTGCCGTCGCGATCCCAAGGGAACGCGCGGCACCGGGGCGTGCGGTGGGAACGGGGGACGTTCAGGGAAGCGGGTGGCTCACCAGAACACGGCGACGGCGGCATTGATCACGGCCAGACCGCCGACCGCGTGGGCCAGCCCGGTGGATACGGGCTCACCACGCTTGGTCTTGCGCATCCCGATGAACGCCGCGACGGCCACGACGAGCAGGATGATCAGCTTGACGCCGATCTTCATGTGGTTGACCGCGAAACCGTCCTGCATCTCGCGGAAGACCACCATGACCAGACCGGTCAGCAGCATCACGATCGCGGCCCAGAACTGACCGGACGTGACGGTGGGGCGCTTCATGGTGAAGAGCCACGTGCCGATGATGACGGCCAGACCGAGGAAGTGGAGGAACAACATGAGGCTGAAGAGAAAAGACATGATTCGAGCCTATCGGAGCCCGTCACGCGAAACCGCCGGGATGCGTCCTGAGTGATCCAGAACACATCCCGGCGGCCGGGATATCAACCGAACGGTTGACCGCGGTGGGTCACGGGGCAACCCTTACAGGCCGACCTCCGACTCGAACTGACCCGCTTCCAGGCGCTTCTTGAGCGTGCCCAGGAACCGGCCGGCGTCCGCGCCGTCCACGAGACGGTGGTCGTAGGTCAGGGACAGGTAGCACATGTGGCGGATGGCGATGGTGTCGTTGCCGTCCGCGTCCGTGAGCACCATGGGGCGCTTGACGATCGTGCCCGTGCCCAGGATGGCGACCTGCGGCTGGTTGATGATGGGCGTGTCGAACAGAGCACCGAAGGAACCGATGTTCGTGATGGTGAAGGTCCCACCGGTCAGCTGATCCGGGGAGATGGAACCGTCCTTGGCGGCGGCACCCACTTCCGCGATCTGCTTGGCCAGACCACCCAGGTTCAGGTCACCGGCGTTCTTGACGACCGGCACAAGCAACCCGCGGGGGGTGTCCACCGCGATCGCGATGTCCTCGGAGGCGTTGTAGACGATCTCCTTGGACTCTTCCTTGAACGTGGCGTTGAGCACGGGGTGCGCCTGCAATGCTTCGGCCACGGCCTTGGCGAAGAACGGCATGAACGTGAGCTTGGCGCCCTCGCGCTTCTGGAACTGGTCCTTGGCCTTCTGACGCAGCTGGGCCACGCGGGTCATGTCCACCTCGGTCACCTGCGTGAGCTGGGCGGAGACGTCCAGGGACTCGCGCATGCGCTTGGCGATGGTCATCCGGATCCGGGGGGCCTTCTCCGTGGTGCCGCGCTTGGCGTCCGGTGCGGGGGTGGAGGCCGGCTGGGCCTCGGAGCCCTGGCGGGACACGGCCGGTGCCATGTTGGCGCCGGTGTCCTGGACCTGGGGAGCCTCGGACTGCTTGGCGGCCTCCTCCGCGGCGGCGAGCACGTCCTGCTTGCGGATGCGCCCACCCACACCCGTGCCGGTGATCGTGGACAGGTCCACGTCCTTCTCACGGGCCAGCTTGCGCACTAGCGGGGTCACGTAGCCGGGGACGTCCTTGGCGCCGGAGTCCGAGGACTTGGCACCGGAATCGGACGACGCACCGGACTCGGACTGCTTGGCGGGAGTGGGCTTCTCCTCGGAGCCGGAGCTCTTCTGGGGAGCCTTGGCCTCGGCGGCCTGTTCGGTGTTCTCACCGGAATCGGCTTCGGTCGCGGCGTCCTCGAGCTGCTCGGCCTTGGTCTCACCCGACTCGTCGGAGGAACCGTTGTCGGAGTCGGAGTCGGAGTCACCGGAGCCGGCGGCGGACTCGTCGCCCACGATCGCCAGGACCTGGCCGACCTCGGCGTCCTCGTCCTCCTGGACCTTGATCTCCAGCAGGGTCCCGGCCACGGGGGAGGGGACCTCGGTGTCGACCTTGTCGGTGGAAACCTCCAGCAGGGGCTCGTCGACCTCGATCTGCTCGCCGACCTCCTTGAGCCAGCGGGTCACGGTGCCCTCGGTCACGGACTCACCCAGCGCGGGCAGGGTGACCTCCACGGAGTTGCCCGAGGACTGCTTGGTGTCGGCCTGGGGAGCCTGCTCGGTCTCGGTCTCTGCGGCCTGTTCGGTGTTCTCACCGGAGTCGGCTTCGGTCGCGGCGTCCTCGACCTCCTCGGCGGAAGCGTCCGAGGAGTCATCGGAACCCGAACCGGAGCCGTCACCGATGACGACCAGCGGGGCACCGACCTCCACGTCCTCGTCCTCGTCGACCAGGATCTTCTCGACGACGCCGGCCACGGGGGAGGGGACCTCGGTGTCGACCTTGTCGGTGGAGACCTCGAGTAAGGGCTCGTCCACGGCCACCTCGTCGCCCACCTGCTTCAACCAGCGGGTCACGGTTCCTTCGGTGACAGACTCGCCCAGCGCGGGCAGGTTAACGGTTTCAGACATTGTGTCGTCCGTCCCTCTCTAAAGATCGGAAAATGTGCAACGTGTCCCGGGTCCGTGCGGTCCCGGGGTGGTGAGGGGCCGGGTGCCCACCCCGTGGGGCGGGCACCCGGTGCAGTGGATCAGCCGTGCAGCGGAGTGCCGGCCAATGCCATCGCTGCCTCACCGATGGCCTCGTTCTGGGTCGGGTGGGCGTGGACGAATGCCGCCACGTCCTCGGGGTAGGCCTCCCAGTTCACCATGAGCTGGCCTTCACCGATCTGCTCACTGATGCGGGTCCCGATCGCGTGGAACCCCACGATGGGTCCGTCCTTCTCGCGCACCAGCTTGATGATGCCGCCGGTGCCCAGGATGGAGCTCTTGCCGTTGCCAGCGAGGTTGTACTCGAAGGTCTCCACGTTGTCCTTGCCGAACTTCTCCTCCGCCTTGGGCTGGGAGTAGCCCACGGAGGCGATCTCGGGCTCGGTGAACGTGACCTTGGGGACATTGATGTCCGGGACCACCACGGGGTTGAGCCCGGCGATCTCCTCGGCCACGAAGCGGCCCTGCTGGTAGCCGCGATGGGCGAGCTGCACGCCGGGGACGATGTCACCGATCGCGTAGATGTTGGCCACGCCCGTGTGCAGGCGCTCGTCGGGGGTCACGAAACCGCGGTCCATGGGGATGCCCTGGTCCTCGAAGCCCATGCCCTCGGTGTTGGGGCCGCGGCCCACGGCCACCAGCACGATCTCGGCCTCGAATTCCTTGCCGTCCGCGAGGGTGACCTTGGCGCCGTCGTCGTTCTGCTCGACCTTCTCGAAGAACGTGCCCAGGTTGTACTTGATGCCGCGCTTCTTGAACTCGCGCTCAGCGATCTTCACGATGGCCGGGTCCTCGTTGGCCACGAGGTGGGGCAGACCCTCGATCACGGTCACGTCCACGCCGAAGGAGCGCCACATGGAGGCGAACTCGCAGCCGATCACGCCGCCGCCCAGCACGATCGCGGACTTGGGCACGAAGTCGATCTCGAGGGCCTCGGTGGAGGTCATCACGCGGCCGCCGATCTCGATGCCCAGGGTCTTGGAGAAGGAACCAGTGGCCAGGATGATGTGCTCACCCGTGTAGGTGGTGCCGTCCACGTCGATGGTGTTGGGGCCGGTGAGCTTGCCGTTGCCCTGGATCACGTCCACCTTGCGCATCTTCATGAGCCCGGTGAGACCCTTGTACTTGCCCTGCACGACCTTGTTCTTGTACTCGCGTACGGCCGCCATGTCGATGGACTCGAGGGAGGCCTTGATGCCGTACTTCTCCGACTCCCGGGCGCCTTCGGCGAGTTCGGCCGAGTGCAGGTACGCCTTGGTGGGGATGCAACCCCAGTGCAGGCACGTACCTCCCAGCTTCTCCTTCTCGATCAGCGCCACGCTGTAACCCAGCTGCACCGCGCGCAGTGCGGCGGAGTACCCGGCGGATCCTCCGCCCAGGACCAGAATGTCGTATTGGTTGTCGGCCACGTTGGCTCCCTCGGGGTTCGAGTTCTTGGTTTCTGATGCCCGCCCGGGTCCCGATCCTGGGTGTGTGTGGGGCGGTCACGGTTGGGGTCCAGCCTAACGCCACCCCGGGGGGCTCACCAGACATTGCATCCCGGTGGACCCCCGCAGCGTGGCGCACGATCGGGGGAAGCCTACTCGGCGAGGTCCTGGGCCACCGCGAGCATGGTGCGCACCCCGAAGCCGGTCCCCTCCTTGGGGGTGTACCCCCAGGGCTGCGACTCGTTGAAGGAGGGGCCCGCGATGTCGATGTGCGCCCACGGGATCCGCCGGCCACGCTGCTCGGGGACGAACTCCCGCAGGAACAGCCCGGCCACGAGCATCCCGCCGTACTTGTCGCCCATGTTCTTCAGGTCCGCCACGAACGAGTCGAGGGACGGACGCAGGTGCTCGGGCAGCGGCATGGGCCACGCGGGTTCGCCCGCGCGGGAAGCGGCGCGCACGACACGTTCGCGAGCGGCGTCGTCGCCCATGATGCCCGCGGTACGCACGCCGAGCGCGGCCATCTGCGCGCCCGTCAGGGTCGCGATGTCCAGCAACAGGTCCGGGTTCTCCTGACCCGCGGCCCACAGCCCGTCCGCGAGCACCAGGCGGCCCTCGGCGTCCGTGTTCAACACCTCCACGGTGTGACCGCTGAACATGCTCAACACGTCACCCGGACGGGTCGCGGAGCCGGAGGGCAGGTTTTCGGCGAGGCACAGCCAGCCCGTCACGGTCACGGGCAACTGGAGCGCAGCGGCCGCGAGGACGGTGCTGAGCACCGCGGCGGCACCGGCCATGTCCGACTTCATGGTCATCATCGAGGCGGGCGGCTTCAACGACAGGCCGCCGGAGTCGAACGTAATGCCCTTGCCCACGAGCGCGACGTGCTTCTTGGCACGGGCCGGGGACCACTGCAGCTTGACCAGGCGCGGCCCGTTGACGGAGCCCTGCCCCACGCCCAGCAGTCCGCCGTAGCCGCCGCGGGTCAGTTCCTTCTCGGCGAGCACCTCGACCGAGACCTTTGTGCCCTTCGCCGCAGTGGTCGCCACGGCCGCGACGAACTCGGGGGTCGCGGTGTCGGGGGAGAGGTCCACGAGGGTGCGCGTCAGGCGCACGGCGCGCGCCACGTGGGCGGCCCGGATGACGGCGTCCTTCGCGGTCTTGCCGAGGTTCTTGGGTACGACCACGGTCGCCGCGCTCAGCGGGACGTCGGCCTCGGAGGCCGTGCGGGACTTCTGCGTGACGTAGTTGAACGCGCCCAGCCCGATCCCCTCGGCCACGGCCTGGACCTCGGTCTCGGAGGCCACGGGCAGCGCGAACACGGCGGTTTCGGCCGCTCCGCGCAGGGTCCGCGCCGCAGCACCGGCCGCTTGGCGCAGGTTCTCGCCACGCTCGTCGTCCTCACCACGGCCCAGTCCCGTGAACACGACGGACCGCGCGTCCACCTCGTCCGGGGCGGGCACCACGAGCACGCGGTCGAGCCCGCCGGAGACCCGGGCCCGTTCGGCGAGCTCCGTCAGACGACGCCGCACGCCCGCCTTGACGTCGCTCGGTACCGCGAGCTCGCCGTCGTGGCGTACCCCCAGCACGAGGGCGTCTGCGGAGGTGCCCAGGGGCTTGGTGCTGGTCTCGAGGCGTACCTCGTGGGTGGCCAGGATGTCCTGCGGTGTGGTCACTGTCGTGTCCTTTCACGGGTGGCTGACGACGATGCGGCGCGGTACGGATGGCCGCGACGTGCGCGGCGTTCGTGTGGCGCGCACGACTCCGATCCTAGCCAGCACAGCCCCGGGGAAGCGGGGAATAGGCGGGGTCGCTCCGGGCGTTCCCTTCTCACGAGCGTCGGCGCCCCTGTGCCGCGCCCATGATTCGACGAGGAGGAAGTGTGCTGGATCCCACGGCCCTGTATCTGGGGAATCCCGCGTTGCTGGGAGACGAGCGATTGCGTGGGCTGCCCATGATCGTGGCGCTGTCCGGATACGTGGAGGCCGGCCACCTGGCCGGTCAGATCGAGGCCGTCATCCTCGACTCCATGCCGAGCGAGACCGTGGTCCGTTTCGACCTGGACCAGCTCTACGACTACCGCTCCCGGCGCCCCCACGTGAAGTTCTCGGAGGATCACTTCGAGGACTTCGAGGCGCCCGAGTTGAACCTGCATGTGGTCACCGACGGGCTGGATCGGCACTTCTTGTTGCTCACCGGACCCGAGCCGGACACCCAGTGGGAGCGGTTCAGCTCCGCCGTGGTGGGGCTCGCGCAACGACTGCGGGTGAGTCTCGTGGCGCTCGTGGGAGGGATCCCCATGCCCGTGCCGCACACGCGGCCCATCCTGGTGACCGCCCATGGTCCGCGTGCGGATCTGCTGCCCCGGATCGACGGCAACAAGCCCACGTTCGAGGTCAGCGCATCCGCCTCGCACCTGCTCGAACTGCGATTGCAGGAGGGTGGGATCGATCACGTGGGGTTGTCCGTGCACGTGCCGCAGTACCTCGCGGAGTCCTACCTTCCGCAGGCGGCCGTCGCGGCCCTCGAGTATCTCAGTGCCGTGACCGGGCGCACTCTGCCCACGGACGAGTTACGGGAGGCCTCCCGGGACGTGATCCGTCAGATCGACGCGCAGGCGAACTCCTCGCCCGAGGTCCAGGCTGTCATCCAGAACATGGAACGGCGATACGATGACGTGGTGGACGCGTCCGCCCGTCGTTCGATTCTCGCCGGGCCCGACGACGCCGACCTGCCCGACGCCGACGACCTCGGTGCCGCTGCGGAGGCGTTCCTGGCCGCGCAGAGCGACCCGGAGGACCACCGAGAGTAGGGCCCCGCACCCGGTATGCACGGGCCTCCGTCACCGAGCCCGTGGGAGGCCCAGCCGCATGCCCGAACCGGTTGCAGCCCGTCCGTCCCGGTACAAGGACTCAGCCACCGCATGGTTGATTTTCGCGGTGGGTGTTTTCGCGTACTTCTCCGCGGTCGCGCAGCGCACGAGTTTCGGCGTGGCCACGGTGGAGGCCGCCGACCGGTTCCAGACCGCGGCCTCGGGGCTGTCCCTGTTCTCCATGATGCAGGTGCTCGTCTATGCGGCACTACAGGTGCCCGTGGGGGTGCTCGTGGACCGGTTCGGCCCGCGCATCCTCATCACCGTGGGGGCCGTGGCCATGGCGGCGGGACAACTGCAACTGGCCGCGGCGCAGTCCGTGGCCGAGGGCGTGGTGGGTCGCATCCTCGTGGGCGCCGGCGACGCCGCCACGTTCGTGTGCGTCATGCGCTTGCTCCCCGTGTGGTTCTCCGCGCTGAAGGTACCCATGCTCACCCAGGTCGTGGGCATGACGGGCAACCTGGGCCAGCTCTTCTCCGTGATCCCGTTCGCGGCGTTGCTCCACGTGGTCGGCTGGGTGCCGTCCTTCGTGGTCATGGCGGCGATCGCCCTGCTCGCCGCGGTGCTCTCCGGTCTGCTCCTGCGCAGCAACCCGCCAGGCGCGCGTGAGCTCAACGACGCGATCTCCTTGGCGATCGTGCGCACCTCCATGGCGCAGGCCATCAAGGAACCGGGGACCCAGCTGGGCTTCTGGGTCCACTTCACCGTGCAGTTCGTGGGCAACACGTTCGCGCTCATGTGGGCGTACCCGTACCTGCAGAACGCACAAGGGCTGGACCCGACGCAGGCCTCCGCCGTGATGACCGTGTACGTGGTGTTCAACGTGGCGGTGGCGCCGGTGATCGGCAAACTCAGCGCGCGCTTCGCGCGCCGGCGCTCCACACTGTCCCTGGCATGCGTGCTCGTGAGCTGGGCCGGGTGGACCGCACTGCTCGTCTGGCCGGGCCACGCCCCCGCCGTGGTCGTCTACGTGGCCGTGTGCATGATCGCTCTGTCCCTGCCCGCGTCCATGCTGGCGTTCGACATCGTGCGCTCCTTCAACCCGCCGCAGCGCAACGGCACCGCCACGGGACTCGCCAACGTGGGCGGGTTCGCGGCGTCCCTGCTCGCGATCTACGTCACGGGGCTTGTGCTCGACCTGCTGTTCGGCGCCGGGATCTCACCCACGCTGTACGACGCCGATGCGTTCCGTCCCGCGATCGCCGCCCAGGCCCTCGTGGCCCTCGTGGGCACGGTCGCGATCCTTCGCTGCACACGCAAGGTGCGCCGGGTGCACGGCCCCGATTCCGTCTGACCCCTGGGCGAGTGGGAACCCGCGCCGCGCGTCCCGTTACGGCACTGGCTCGCCACACCCCACCGCTCCACCGTAGGCGGCACCCCACTTCGCCCACCGCGGCGAGCGCCCTCCACAGCACCGCCCCGGGGTGTGTCGGGAGCGAGCTCGTGCACATGCGCGCGGACCGACCCCGCCGAGGGGCGTCCGGTCGCCAGGGTGGCGTCATGACCATTTCCCATGAAGCCGCCGACACCGTTCGCATCCGCAGCACCGAGGACCTCCTCGCGCTGATCCCTCATCAGGTGGGTCGCCAGCCCCGTAACACCTCGGTGCTGTTCTTCCCCGTGGCCGACAGCAGCGCCCTGTGCCTGAGCATGAACTCACCCACCGTAGAGACCGATCCGTACGAGCTCGGTGCGGAGCTCGCCGAGGTCCTCGCGCGTGTGCGTCACTGCGGGGAGGTGGTCGTGACGGTGTACTCGGACCAGGCCCTCGAGGGCGGGGTGGATCGCGAGGCCGTGGCCGCGGCCCGGTGGGCGTGCGCCGTGGAACGGGCGGGACTCACCGTGTTACGCACCCTCGTGGTGGGTCCGCAGCACTGGTGGGACCTCGCGGAACCGGACCGGGCGTTGCCCGTCGAGCTGATCCGGGACAGCGCGGTCAACGCCCAGATGATCGCACTGGGTAGCGCTGCCGAACCGGATGCGCCCGAGCACCATCCGCGGTGGCGGCACCGGTTCGCCCGGAGGGCACAGCATGTCACGCGTGCGTGGGAGCGACTGCGCACGGACGACGGCGATTCCGCACCTGCGCGGACCACGGTGCCGGGTCCGACGCCGCCCACCATCGACCCCGATCCGCGGCATCCGTTGACGGCGTGGCACCGCGCGGTGCGTTGCGTCCAGGCGGACAGGCAGCACTGGGTGGATACCGTCCTGGGTCTGTCGGACGGACATCTCGCGCTGCTGATCGAGGGGGTGCACGACGATCTCGTCCGGGACGCGCTGCTATACGCGTGGTTGAGCGGGAGCACCGCTCGGGCCGCGGCGGCGCTCGCAGGGTTGCGGGCCGCCATGGTGCGGCTGGGCGGCGGCATCGCGGGGTCCGAGCCCTCGGAGGACGAGATCGACGAGGCCCTGCGCTGCGTGGTCGCGGTGGCCGGGGAATGGGACGGCCCGCCGGACTGGGACACCCTGGACGGTGCGTACCGGGTGTTGCAGGTGCTGGACGGGATTCTGGGTGCGGGGCGCGACCCGCTCGCCGACCCTACCGAGATCGTGGCGGGCTCGCGGGAGTCGTTGGGTCCTCGAGACTTGTCGGGTTCCCGGGAGACGTCGGGTGACCGGGAGCCGTCAAGTGACCCAAACCCCTCGAGCGATCGGCAATCCTTGACCGCGGCTGCCGCGAGCGTCGTGGCCACCTTGGCGCAGCTCGAGGTGTACCGGGGTCGCGCCCACACGGCGTCGCGGTTGCTCGCACGCTGCGCGAACCGGGAGGGTGCCGCGGGGTCCGAACGATCCGTGATGCCCGGCCGTTCCGCGGCGGCCGACGTGGCGCACCGGTTGCGACACCAGCCCACGCCGTGGTGGTGCGTGGACCGGCGTACCGCGTGGCCGGGCCGGGGCGTGTGGGAACGCGGTGCCTCGGACCAGGGGTGATGGGGGCACGTCGCTAGAGGTAACGGGGGCGGGCGAAAACTTTTCACGGTGTGCGGGAACAAACTGCGAAGGGTCGGTGTTAGGGCGAATGAGGCCCTCAGAGTCTCGGCGGGACCTCGTGTCACCACGCCGGACTTGACAGGGTCATAGGTGTGTTGGCCGCTGATGCGGTGCGCACCCGTAGATCTGTCCAACGAAAGGTTCTCCGTGTCACCAGCTGCCAGCAAGACCGCGTCCGCTTCTCAGGCCTCCACGGAGCAGACGGACCCCGCTGAGACCACTTCTCAGGCAGGCACGGGCGGCGCTAGCACGAGTGGCGCTGCCAAGAAGCCCGCCGTGAAGAGGGCCGCCGCGGCCAAGAAGACTGTGGCGCGCAAGAGCACCGCCGCTAAGAAGACCGCTTCCGCCACGCGGGGGACCGCCGCGGCGTCGTCGCAGACCACCGCTGCCACATCGGACGCGGGGGCGTCGAACGAGTCAGACACCGCCGCCCCCGCGGCGAAGAAGACCGCCACCCGGAAGACCGCCGCCAAGAAGTCGGCCGCGACCAAGACCGCGGCGACCAAGTCCACGACCCGCACCAAGACCGCCGCGGACTCCGCGGAGGGCACCGCCAAGTCCGCGGGCACCCGCAAGACCACCAAAACCGCCGCGAAGCCCGCCGCCAAGGCCCCCGCGGGCGGACGCGGTCGGAAGAAGGCGGATCCCGTTGAGGAGGCGCTCGCCGAGGACGAATTGGTGCCCGAGGACACCCCGGAGGACCTCGAGGAGGAGGACACCCAGGAGTCCCAGCAGGCCTCAGTGGAGGAATCGGCCCCGCTCATGAAGGGCCGCCAGGACAAGAGTGCGCGCGGCTTCGTGCTGACCAACAACGACGACGACGACGCTCCCGCTCAGCAGGTGGTCGTCGCCGGTGCCACCGCGGACCCCGTCAAGGACTACCTCAAGCAGATCGGAAAGGTCGCGCTGCTCAACGCGGAGCAGGAGGTGGACCTGGCCCTGCGCATCGAGGCCGGGCTGTACGCCGAGCACAAGTTCGCGGACGAACAGGACTCCATGGACGCGGACACCCGCCGCGCCTACCGCTGGGTGATCCACGACGGCCGCCGCGCCAAGAACCACCTGCTCGAGGCCAACCTGCGCCTCGTGGTGTCCCTGGCCAAGCGCTACACGGGCCGCGGCATGCTGTTCCTGGACCTGATTCAGGAGGGCAACCTGGGCCTGATCCGCGCGGTCGAGAAGTTCGACTACACCAAGGGCTTCAAGTTCTCCACGTACGCCACGTGGTGGATCCGCCAGGCCATCACTCGCGCCATGGCGGACCAGGCCCGCACCATCCGCATCCCGGTGCACATGGTCGAGGTCATCAACAAGCTGGCCCGCGTGCAGCGCCAGATGCTGCAGGACCTGGGGCGCGAACCCACCCCGGAGGAGCTCGCCAACGAGCTCGACATGACCCCGGAGAAGGTCGTGGAGGTCCAGAAGTACGGTCGCGAGCCCATTTCGTTGCACACGCCGCTCGGTGAGGACGGTGACTCCGAGTTCGGCGACCTGATCGAGGATTCCGAGGCCGTGGTCCCCGCGGACGCCGTGTCCTTCACGCTGCTGCAGGAGCAGTTGCACTCGGTGCTGGACACGCTCTCCGAACGCGAGGCCGGCGTGGTGGCCATGCGCTTCGGGCTCACGGACGGTCAGCCCAAGACCCTGGACGAAATCGGGAAGGTCTACGGCGTCACCCGTGAGCGGATTCGCCAGATAGAGTCCAAGACCATGTCCAAGCTGCGTCACCCGTCCCGCTCGCAGGTGCTGCGGGACTACCTGGACTGATGTCCTCGGTGAACAAGAACGGTAAGCACTCCATGACCGAACGGGATACGACGGTCCAGGGCATCTTCGAGCGGATCACGGACTCCTACGACCGGATCAACACGCTGATGACCCTGGGTCGGCACGCCCAGTGGTGCCGCGAGGTGGCCCAGCGGGCGGCCGTGACGCCGGGCGGCCGGCTGCTGGACATCGCCACGGGCACGGGGGAGATCGCGCTGGCCGCGCGGCGTCGTGAACCCCGCGCCGAGATCACGGCGGTGGACTTCTCCGAGAACATGCTCGAGCGCGCCCGCACGAAGCCCGGCGCGGACGGCATCGCGTGGGAGTTCGCGGACGCCCACTCGCTGGAGTACGCGGACGAATCCTTCGACGCGGTGACCCACGGTTACCTGCTGCGCAACGTGAGCGACGTCCCGCGCGTACTCAGCGAACAGTTCCGTGTGCTCTCGCCTGGGGGGCGGGTGGTCGTCCTGGAGACGGCACCGCCCCGGGGGCTGCTCAAGCTCGCGGTCACCGCGGGGATGCGGATCGTGTTGCCCCTGTTGGGACGGGTGGTCGCCAAGGACAAGGACGCTTACTCCTACCTGGAGAGCTCCACCCTCGGATTCATGCAGCCCGCGCAGGTCGCGCAGCTCATGCGCGAAGTCGGCTTCACGGACGTGGACTTCGAGACCAAGTACCTGGGCACCAACGTGATCCTGTGGGGCCGCAAGCCCGGCCCGTGAGGAACACATGATGTAAAGCACACATGACAAGGAAGGCGCGCATCCGAGGATGCGCGCCTTCCTTCGTGTCCGGGCGTTCCGGCGGGGGACCGGAACGCCGCGGGTGGGCCTGTCGCTCAGGCGCCGATGTGCTGCGTCTCGTCCTGCCACGTGGCGGCCAACGGGCGCAGCTTCTCCTCGTTCGCACGAGCGTGGTGGGCGCAAAACAGCAGCTCGCCACCGGTGGATTCGAGGACCACGCGGACGTATGCCTGGGCACCGCAGGCGTCGCAACGGTGGGTCGCGTTGAGTTCACGCGCTTCGAGTGTCGCGTTCATGGGATCCTCCTCACGGGGTACGGAATGCGACGGCGCTCATCTGAGCCGCCGCACGGCCATCAGGGGTGTCACGCCCCGATCGCACGTACCAGTACAACCCACGCGCGCAGTCAATGCTTCCCACGAAGGCCCTGTTTCGCCCACCGCGCACAAACCCCGGGTGCCGACTACAGTGGGATGGTCCCGCACCGCCCGCGGGCCGCCCCCGAACCCCGGAGTAGCACCACCGTGACACCGTCCCGTTCCGAATACAACGCCCGCCACCTCTCCGTCCTGGAGGGCCTCGAGGCGGTACGCAAACGCCCGGGCATGTACATCGGCTCCACGGACTCGCGCGGTCTGATGCACTGCCTGTGGGAGATCATCGACAACTCCGTCGACGAGGCGCTCGCGGGGTACGGCCAGGACATCACGGTGATCCTGCACCGGGACGGGTGCGTGGAGGTCCACGACGACGGTCGCGGCATCCCCATCGACACCGAACCCCGCACGGGCCTCACGGGCGTGGAGGTCGTGTTCACCAAACTGCACGCGGGCGGCAAGTTCGGCGGCGGTTCGTACACGGCGTCGGGCGGGCTGCACGGCGTGGGTGCCTCGGTGGTCAATGCGCTGTCCGCGCGCCTGGACGTGCAGGTGGACCGTGGCGGCAAGACATACCAGATGTCGTTCAAGCGCGGCGAGCCCGGGACGTTCACGGACAAGGGGGCGCCGTCCCCGAGTGCACCGTTCGAGGCGTTCACGACCGACTCGCACCTGCAGGTCGTGGGCAGAGCCAAGCGCGGCGTCACTGGCACACGGATCCGCTACTGGGCCGACGATCAGATCTTCACCCCGGACGCGCGCTTCTCCACCGAGGAGCTCGTGCGCCGCGCCCGCCAGACCGCGTTCCTGATCCCCGGGCTGAAGATCACCGTGCAGGACGAACGCCGCCTGCCGGGTACACCGGGCGCGGACGGTCCCGTGGAGGAGGTCTTCCAGTACGACGGCGGGATCTCGGAGTTCGCGGAGTTCCTCGCCGCGGACGCGCCCGTCACCGACGTGTGGCGGCTGCAGGGGCAGGGCAGTTTCACCGAGCGGGTCCCCGTGCTCGACGAGTCCGGCCACGCCCGGCTCACCGACGTGGATCGCACGTGCGAGGTGGACGTGGCCCTGCGCTGGGGCGTGGGGTACGACAGCACGGTGCGCTCGTTCGTCAACATCATCGCCACGCCCAAGGGTGGCACCCACTTAAGCGGTTTCGAGAATGCGCTGCTCAAGACCCTGCGCAAGCAGGTGGAGACCAACTCCCGCAAGCTCAAGGCGGGTAACGACAAGCTCGAGAAGGACGACGTCCTGGCCGGGCTCACCGCGGTGCTCACGGTCCGGTTGGCCGAACCCCAGTTCGAGGGGCAGACCAAGGAGGTGCTGGGCACCCCTGCGGTGCGCCAGATCGTCGCCAAGGTCGTGGAGGCGGAGCTCACCAAGCAGCTGACCTCCAAGAAGCGGGACGACAGGGCCCAGGCCGGTCAGCTGCTCGAGAAGGTCGTCGCGGAGATGAAGTCCCGGATCTCGGCCAGAGTGCACAAGGAGACCCAGCGGCGCAAGAACGCGCTCGAGACGTCGTCGATGCCCACGAAACTCGTGGAGTGCCGTTCCGCGGACGTGAACCGCTCGGAGCTGTTCATCGTGGAGGGCGACTCTGCGCTCGGCACCGCCCGGCTCGCCCGCAACTCCAACTACCAGGCGCTGTTGCCGATCCGCGGCAAGATCCTGAACGTGCAGAAGGCCTCGATCACGGACATGCTCGCGAACGCCGAGTGCGCGGCCCTGATCCAGGTAATCGGGGCCGGGTCGGGTCGCAGCTTCGACCTGGACGCCGCCCGCTACGGCAAGATCATCATGATGACGGACGCGGACGTGGACGGCGCCCACATCCGCACCCTGTTGCTCACGCTCTTCTACCGCTACATGCGCCCGCTCGTGGAGGCCGGACGGGTCTACGCCGCGGTGCCCCCGCTGCACCGGGTGCAGATCGTCAACCCGGGCTCCAAGCCCAACGAGATGGTCTACACGTATTCGGAGCGCGAACTCGACACGCTGCTGGGCAGCCTCGAGGAGCAGGATCGTCGGTACAAGGAGCCCATCCAGCGCTACAAGGGCCTGGGGGAGATGGACGCCGATCAGCTCGCGGAGACCACGATGGACATCCGCCACCGTGTCCTGCGGCGCGTGCGCGTGTCCGACGCCGAGGCCGCCGAGCGCGCGTTCTCCCTGCTCATGGGCTCGCAGGTGGCCCCACGCAAGGACTTCATCGTGGCCGGTGCCGCCCAGCTCAACCAGGAGCAGATCGACGCCTGAGCGCCTCAGGTGGTGTGCTCGGGCAGCGGCGCCGTCTCACGCGCCGGGCGGCGCGACGCCCCGGACGGTCGGTCGTCCGCGGGCGACGCCGCCGTCGCCCCCTGCGCGGGTCGGTCGCCGACCGTCGCCGATCCATCCTCCTCCGCGGCGCCCGGTCCGCGGGTCATTCGTCCTCCGCGGCTGACTCCCCATCCGTCGTGGTCCCCGGCACGGGGAGACCTCTGAGCGCGGGTCCCACGGCCGCGACCGCACGGTCGATGCCCACACCGGAACCGTCCCGGCGCCCATACTCCACGGGGAGCGATCGCGCGACGCCCGCCGCGGACACGGCCTTGCCCGGCCCGTGGCCGACCCACGCCAGGGTCAACCCGGTCTCACCCGCGAGTAGTCGCTGGGCCCGCACACCGGCGGTCGCGCGGCCCTTGGCGGGGAATTCCGAGAGCGGGGTGACCTTCACGGACGCCTCGCCCATCTCGGGCAGCTGACCGTCACTGCGGGCCTGGGTGACCACCACGGTGGACTCGCTCGGCACCACCGCCCCGAAGAAGATCACGTGCTCGTCCGGCGCGAGTTTCATCCCGGCCACACCACCGGCCGTTCGGCCCTGGGGGCGCACCGCGGATGCGGGGAAGTGCAGCAGCTTGGCGTCCGAGGAGACCAACACGAGTTCCGCGTCGACCGGCGCGGCACCCACACCCACCACCGAGTCCCCGTCCTTGAGCTTGATCGCGGGCCACTGGTCCAGGTTCAGCGGGTAGTCGGGGTTCACGCGCTTGACCACGCCGTCCGCGGTCCCAATCGCGAACACGGCATTGCTGGGCACGAGTCCCACGAGCGTCTCGTTCTTGTCCAGACCCAGGAAGTCCGCGGCGGGCACGCCGTCCGCGAGGCGGGGAACGCCGTCGAACTCCTGCAGCACGGGCACGTCCACGCACGAGACGCGCAGCATCCGGCCCGTGGACGTGATCGCGGCGATCTCCCCGCGCGCCGTCGAGGGCACCACGCTCGTCAGGGCGTCGTGCTTGAAGCGCCGGGAGCCGTCCGCGAGCGGGGTGCGCACGGCACTGCGGGCGATCCGCCCGGTCGTGGACAGGAACACCCAGCACGGGTCGTCGCTGATCTCGAGCGCCACGGACGGTGCCGCGTTCTTCTTCCCGCGCGCGTTCTCCGCGGTGACCGCGGGCAGGTCCTCGGCCTCGAGCAGCACGGTGCGCCGCTCGTCACCGAACTTCTCCGCGGTCTCGGTGAGCTCGTCCGCGACGACGCCGCGCAGCGCGCTCTCCGAGCCCAGGATTGCCTCGAGTTCGGCGATCTCCCGCTGCAGGGTGTCCCGCTCGGCCTCGAGCTCGATCCGGGAGAACTTGGTCAGCTGACGCAACCGCAGTTCCAGGATGTGCTCGGACTGCGCGCGGGAGAGGTCGAAGACCGCGATCAACCGGTCCCGGGCCTCGGCCGTCTCCTCGGAGGAACGGATGATCTGGATGACCTCGTCGATATCGAGGATCGCGATCAGCAACCCCTCCACGAGGTGCAACCGGTTCTGCCGCTTAGCCAGGCGGAACGCGGTGCGCCGGCGCACCACACTGATCCGGTGGTCGCTGTAGACCCGCAGCAGCTCGAGCAGCCCCATGGTGCGGGGCTGACCCTCCACGAGAGCCACGTTGTTGATCCCGAAGGACTCCTCGAGCGGTGTGTGCTTGTACAGCTGCGCGAGCACGGCCTGCGGGTTGAACCCGTTCTTGAGCTCGATGACCAGTCGCAGCCCGTTAGTGCGGTCGGTGAGGTCCACGACGTCCGAGATCCCGGCGAGCTTCTTGGCCTGGACCGCGTCCTTGATCTTCTCGGTGACCTTCTCGGGGCCCACCATGTACGGCAGCTCGGTCACCACGATGCCCTGCTTGCGGGGCGAGACCTGTTCCACGGAGACCGTGGCGCGCGTGCGGAACGAACCCCGCCCGGTGCGGTAGGCGTCCCGCACGCCCTCGAGGCCCACGATCCGACCGCCGGAGGGCAGGTCCGGACCGGGGATGAACCGCATGAGTTCCTCGAGCGTGGCCTCGGGGTTCAGGATGAGGTGCCGGGCCCCGGCCGCGACCTCGCGCATGTTGTGCGGTGCCATGTTCGTGGCCATGCCCACCGCAATCCCGGTGGCCCCGTTGACGAGCAGGTTGGGGTACGCGGCCGGCAGCACCGCGGGCTGCTGGAACTGGTTGTCGTAGT
The DNA here is from genome assembly GCF_031844145.1 of Kocuria sp. PD6. Lineage (NCBI taxonomy): Bacteria > Bacillati > Actinomycetota > Actinomycetes > Micrococcales > Micrococcaceae > Kocuria > Kocuria sp. PD6. Next base: position 33,890 of record NZ_JAUZUS010000009.1, on the reverse strand, counting down.
TGGGCACGAAGTCCACGACGTCCTCGTCGAGGTCACCCGTGAGCGTGCGCGCGGCCGGGGCCATCCGGGCCTCCGTGTAGCGCGGGGCCGCCGGACCGTCGTCGAGCGACCCGAAGTTGCCGTGCCCGTCCACGAGTGGCACGCGCATCGCGAAGGACTGCGCCATGCGGACCATGGCGTCGTAGATCGCGGCGTCACCGTGGGGGTGCAACTTGCCCATGACCTCGCCCACCACGCGCGCACTCTTGACGTGGCCGCGGTCCGGGCGCAGGCCCATTTGGTCCATCATGAACAGGATCCGCCGCTGCACGGGCTTGAGACCGTCCCGGGCGTCCGGCAGCGCGCGGGAGTAGATCACGGAGTAGGAGTACTCCAGAAAGCTCGTCTCCATCTCCTGCGTGACGTCCACGTCCACGATGTGCTCGGTGAAGTCCTTGGGCAGTTCGTCCTGGGGAGAACGCGTGGCTGAGCGGCGACGAGCCATCGAGGGGTAACTCCTTGAAATCAGGGCGTGCTCCTGTGACCGGAGCAGGCGGTTGGCTACTCTGAAGTCTATGGGTACCACCGACGACGCCGCGCCGCAGCAGACCTACCCCAAGTACTGGGAGGCGGACGTCATCCTGCGCGACGGCGCCACCGCGCACCTGCGCCCCATCAGCCCCGAGGACCAGGACCTGCTCCAGGAGTTCCACTCCGGGCAGTCCGAGGACAGCATCTACCTGCGGTTCTTCTCCTACAAACCGACCCTGTCCCAGCGGGAACTGGACCGCTTCTCCACGGTGGACCACCGGGACCGCGTGTGCTTCGTGCTGATCCTGGGGGAGCGGATGATCGGTGTGGGCCGCTACGACCGCACCACGCAGCGCTCGGCGGAGGTCGCGTTCATGATCTCCGATCACCACCAGGGGCGGGGAATCGGGTCCATCCTGTTGGAGCACCTGGCCGCCGCCGCCCGCGAGAACGGGATCGACCGCTTCACCGCGGAGGTGCTGCCCGAGAACCGCAAGATGCTCCACGTCTTCGTGGAGGCCGGCTACGACGTCTCCCGTCAGTTCGAGGACGGCGTGGTGGTCGTGGACTTCGACATCGACCCCACCGAGAAGTCGCTCGCGGTGATGGCCGCGCGCGAGCACCGCGCGGAGGCCCGGTCCATCACGGACCTGCTGACACCGGCCACCGTGGCGGTCGTGGGGGCATCCGCGAACCGGGACCACGCGGGGTTCCACGCGGTCGAGGGCATCCTCACGGGCGGGTACACGGGCACGCTCTACGGCGTAGGTCATTCCCCGTACGAGCGCGAAGGGCTGCACTTCGTCTCGTCCCTCGACGAGATCGAGGGCACCGTGGACCTCGCGGTGATCGCGGTGCCGCGCGAATCGGTGGAGGAGACCGTGACGCAGTGCGGCAGGGCGGGAGTGCGCGCCGTCGTCGTGATGACGGGCGGTTACGCCGAGGACGGTGCGCAGGGCGCGGCCGCCCAGCGCCGCCTGGTGCGGATCGCCCGCGCCGCGGGGATGCGCGTGGTGGGCCCAGCGAGCCTGGGTCTGTTCACGACCGATCCGGAGGTCTCGCTCAACGCGTCCGTTCTGCCCGAGTTGCCGCGCCGCGGAGGACTGGGACTGTTCTCCCAGTCCGGGGCGATCGGCACCATGCTCTACGGTGCCGCGCAGCGCCACGGCGTGGGGATGTCCAGCTACCTCTCGGCGGGGAACCGCGCGGACGTCTCCGGCAACGACCTCATGCAGTACTGGGAGGACGACCCCGCCACCACGGTGTGCGGTCTCTATCTGCAGTCGGTGGGCAACCCGCGCAAGTTCTCGCGCATTGCGCGCAGGCTCTCGCTGAGCAAGCCCGTGATCGTCGCGAAGTCCGAGGTCACCGGCCTGCGGCTCCCGCCGGGCCACACGGGCCGGGTCACCCAGGCCCCGGCCGGCGCGCTCGACGCGATGTTTCGCCAGGCCGGGGTGATCCGTGCGACCACGGCCGAGCAGTTGCTCGACATCGCCGCGATCGCGGAGAGCCAGCCGCTGCCCGTCTCCCCGCGCGTGGCCGTGGTCTCGAACGCGCTCGCGCTCGCGCAGCTCGCCGAGGACACGGCCCTGCGCCTACGGCTCGACCCCGCCGTCGTGGACGGCACCATGGACACCTCCAACGGGCCCGAGCGGGCGCACGAGGCCGTCCTGGACGCCGTGCGCGCTCAGCTCTCGTCGGATGCGGTCGACAGCGTCGTGCTCGTGCTCATGCCCGTGCGCGGCCTGGACACCGCGGCGCTCGCGAGCGACGTCGCCCGGGCCGCGCGCGACGCCGACCGAACGACCGTGGTCGTGTTCACGGGTCAGCACGGCCCCGAGGCCATGACCACGTCCGTGCACACCGCGGACGACGCCGCCCTGCCGTGCTTCGATTCGCCCGGCGCCGCCCTGAGCGCGCTCGCGAGCGTCGTGGACTACATGACATGGCGCTCGCAGGACCAGGGCGTGATGGTGCCGCCCGAGGAGTTCGATTCCGACGGCGTCGAGAAGTTCCTGGAACGGCTGCGCGAGAAGATCAGCGGGGACGCGCTCTACGAACTGGAGATCGCCGAGCGCAACGAGCTGCTGGGTCTCGCGGGGATCCGCGTGCTCGAGTCCGTGCGGTTCACGGACCCGGAGGCCGCGTACGCCGCCGCCGAACGGCTCGGCTACCCCGTGGCCCTAAAGTCCACGGACCCGTTCCTGCGCCACCGCCTGGACCTGGGTGGGGTGGTGCTCAACATCGCGAACGCGGACCAACTGGGTGCCGCGATCGAGACCATGAAGCGCACGCTCGCGGGCTGGAACGCGAGCGATTTCGAGGTACAGTCCATGGCGCCCACGGGACAGACCGTGGTGGTGCGCGCCGCGGAGGACCCACTCATCGGTCCCGTACTGTCCTTCGGGATGGCCGGGGACGCCGTGCACCTGCTGGACGACTGGGCCCACCGCGTGCCCCCGCTGACCGACCGGGACATCACTCGCATGGTGCGCGCGCCCAAGGCCGCGCGGAAACTGTTCGGCTACCAGGGCGTCCCGCCCGTGGACACCACCGGACTGGAGCAGCTGATCAACCGTGTGGCCTTTCTCAAGGACCGCTTCCCCGAGATCGCGTTCCTGGAACTGAACCCGGTCGTGCTCTCCGGATCCGTCGTCACGGTGCTCTCGGCCGCGGTCAAGATCGGGGACCCCGGACAGCGCACGGACAGCGCCCGGCGCGCCATGCTGGGCTAGCACGGGACCTCGAACCGAGTGCGGGACACGATTGCCGGACGCTTCGAACTGCTGACACCCATCGCCGAGGGTGGCAGCGGGGCCGTGTGGCGAGCCCACGACCTGCGCCGGGGCAGGGAATGCGCGGCCAAGGTGTTGCGGCAGCGTGATTCGGCGGAGCTGTTGCGCTTCGTGCGGGAACAGTCCGTGGACCTCGAGCACCCGCACGTCGTGGCTCCGTACGGCTGGGCCGCGGAGGACGAACACGTGGCCATCGCCATGGAGCTCGTGTCCGGGGGCACCCTCGAGGCCGCGCTGCAGGACAACGGTCCCGTGGCGGACTGGCTCGCGGAGGAGCTGATGTGTCAGCTGCTCGAGGCACTGCGCTTCGTCCACGAGCACGGCTGGGTGCACCGGGACGTCAAGCCCGCCAACGTGCTGCTCGAACCTACGGGTTCGGGGACCCCCGTGGCCCGGCTCGCGGACTTCGGGATCGCCGTGCGCGTGACCGATGCGCGCCTCACGCACGCCGGCACCGTGGTGGGTACCCCCGGGTACCTGCCGACCGAGGCGTACGCCCCGGGGAATCCGTCTCGCACCATGGACCTCTATGCCGCCGGGGTCACGGCGGTGCGCATGGTCCTGCCCGAGGTGGATCTCAGTGGCGACCCCTTGCGCCCGGAGGACGTGGCCCGCCTCGGCTTGTTCGGGGGTTCCCCGCTGTTACGCGCGGGCGTGGCCGGACTGCTCAGCATCGTGCCCGCGGAGCGCACGCGCGCCGCCGACCAGCTGCTCGCGAGTCTCGCGGCCACGGCGGCCGCCCGCCGGGACCGGCCCAGCGAGACGGTGGATGGCGAGCCGTTCGAGGTCTTCGACGTCCTCGAACCCACCACGGAGCGTGAGCTGTCCCCGGTGCTCGACGCCGCGCGGTTGCCTCCCGGGGCGGGCGGCACCAGGGAGGCGCCCATCGCGTGGCACGCGGTGCACCGGAAGGTGATCGCCGGGGGTGAGCACCGGCCCATGGCCGAGCGCGGCGGTGACCGGTTGCGCCCCTTCGCCCCCGTGAACGAGGTGACCGCTGCGCATGCGATCGGAACCGGTGCCGGGCAGGACACGACCGAGCGGCTGAACCCCGTGGAGGGCGCGCCCGCGATGCTCGAAGGGCACCCCGTGGGCACCTCGGGAGGGGCGAGCACCCCGGACCGGTCCGAGGAGATCACGATCGTGGATCCTGCGGGCTTCACGGGCGTGAACCCCACCGGTATCACTGCCGTGGGTGCCGCGACCGGCCTGACTGCCAGAGGGCGGGAAGCGGACACGGGAGCCGGCGGCGTCGTGGACCCGGGTGGCGCGGCGGACGAACGGGAACCGCACGCTCGGCGAGCGGTCCGCTGGCCGTGGTGGGTCCTAGCGCTCACGCTCGCGCTCCTGGCCCTCGCCGCGGGATACCTGTGGCTCGGCCCCGTGCTGGTGCAGTGGAGCGGTGATCCGTCACCGGCGCAGACGCCGGCCCCCACCATCTCTCCCACGAGGGACCCGGAACCGGCGCCCACCACGGACGTGACCCCGATCTGTTCGAAGCTCGAGGACGGCACGGTCTCGTGTGTGGTGGCCCCGTGAGGCGCCGGGCGGCGGAGGGTCACGCCGTGTGCCGGACCGCGGAGGGTCGCAATGTGCCCCGGGCGGCGCGGTGGAGGACAATGGCGCCATGACATACTCAGCACCCGATGGATCGCGCCTGGTCCAGGACATCGAGAAGGCGGGTTTCTATCCGCAACTGGTCACGGACGTGGTCATGGACTCCCTGGACGGGCGGCGCCCGGTGTCCCACCTGGTGCAGTTGGAAACCCATTTCACCAACACGGAGTTGCACCGGCACATCACGGCCCTCGTGCTCGCGGAGGACGTCCTGCACATCACGCACGTGGACGACCAACAGTATGACGAGAACGGTTCGGACACCGTGGCTCGGGTCTCGTCCGAGACCGTGCCGATCTCCCAGATCCGCTCGGTCACGCTGAGTTACGCGTACCACCAGCCGCAGAACTACGTCCCGGGCACCGCGATCATGGAGCTGAACCTGGCCGTGAGCTGGACCGGGACCCAACAGCTCGAGCTGTATCCCGCGATGTGCGAGGACCCCGAGTGCCAGGCGGACCACGGTTACACGGGCACTGCCGCGAGCGAGGACGTGGTCATGCGCATCAGCTCCGAGGCGGACGGGCAGGAGGCCGTGGAGGGCGCTCGCGAGTTCGCGCGCACGCTGCGCCGGGCCAATGTGGCACCGCTGACGGATTCCGGCGCGCAGATCGCGCAGTCCCCGCCGCAGCACCCCACCGCGGCCCGTCCCGAACCGCCGGCACCGCGACCGCGGTTCGGTCACCGGTTCAACGGCCGCGATTCGGGGCGCAACGCGTGAATGTGGAGGATCCCGCCGCCCCGGAGCTGCCGCGTGCGCCGCGCTACGGTTCGCACAGCGTCGCGGAGGTCATGGGTTCCGCGGCCGCGGCCCTGGGCATCCCCGGTTTCCGCAACGCCCTCAGCTTGCCGTCCGCGCAACGCTATGTGGTGGTGCTCGTGGACGGTCTCGGCTCGCGCTTGCTGAGGGAGACGGCGAGCTACGCGCCCACCCTGCGCGCGGCCCAGTCACTCGGCGAGCTCGACGCCGCGTTCCCCACGACCACGTCCGTCTCGCTCTCGTGCCTGGGCACCGGAGCCACACCGGGGCGTCACGGTATGCTCGGCTACGACGTCGTGGACCCTGCCTCCGACCGCGTGGTCAACATGCTCGGCAACTGGCCCTCGGACGTGGACCCGCTTGCCTGGCAACCCGAGCCCACGGTCCTGGAGCGCGCCGCGCAGCACGCGGACGCCGTGACGGTGAGCTCACCACGCTTCGAGTCCTCCGCCCTTACGAAGGCCGTGCTGCGTGGTGGCCGTTTCGTGGGCGCCCACGGTGTGTACGCCCGCACCGCGCGCACCCTCGAGCAACTGCGGGAGGGCAGGCGCGGGCTCGTGTACTTCTACTGGGACGAGCTGGACAAGACCGGTCACAAAGCGGGGTGGCGCTCGGACGACTGGTTACGCTCCCTCGAGGAACTTGATTCCGCGCTCAAGCGGCTCGTGACCAAATTGCCCGCCAACACCCGGGTGATCCTCACCGCGGACCATGGCATGGTGGACGTGGCCCCCGAGCACCGCGTGGACTACAGTGCGGTCCCCGAGCTCATGGCCGGGGTGCGGCTCACCGCGGGTGAGCCCCGGGCGGTGCAACTGCACACGGACGCGGACACCGATCCGGAAGAACTGGCAAGCCGTTGGAGCGCGCACTACGGGGACGTCGTGTGGGTGGCCACCAAGCAGCACCTTGCGGCGCACGGGTACTTCGGTCCCGAGCCGGATCAAGGATTGCTCGAACGAGCAGGCGACGTGTGGGTGCTGGCCCGCGAGGACATCGCCCTGTACGACGTCTCCCGACAGGGAACCCGGCCCCTGGCCATGGTGGGCCAGCACGGGTCGCTCACCGACCAGGAGAGGTTTGTCCCTTCCCTGGTGTGGTGATCGGCGCGGGCTTAGTCCCCTTCTGCGTGGGGTCCGGATCGACGGTCGGCGCCGCCGGCCGCGTGGGCGCCGGTGGTTGGGGCGGCCGAGGTGCGCGGGTCGGTTCCGGTGCCTGGCTCTTCGTGGGCTCTGGCGTAGCCGTGGACGGAACGGGCCGAGGGGTGCTCGTGGGCGCCGGGGGTACCGGCGCGGCGGGCGGTGCGGGAGCGACCGGGGGTGCGGGAACCACGGGGGGCGGAGCGGGCACGTAGTACTGCTCCGCGGGCCTCGAGGGCGGCACCAACGGCGTGATCTGCGGCGACGGCGTCGGAGATACGCTCGGGGTGGCACTCGGCGTGGGGGAGGGGGTCACGGTGGGGGACTCGGTCGCGAAGTTCGCGGGGTCGTCGTCGGACGAACCCGACAAACCGGTGAAAGCCACGGCCCCCACACCCACCAGGACGAGCAGGGCCGCACCACCGAGCGTGACGGGGGCCATGTACCGCCGGGCACCCGAGCGGGCCGGAGTCGCGGTGCCTTCGGGGGATTGAGTGTCCTCACCGAATAAATCGTCCTGGATGGAGTTGCCCATGCAAAAATTCCCTCGAGATCGCCCGTGCGTGTCCACGACCGGACCGTGTTCTCCCCGGGCCCGGTGCGTTCACGTGACTTTACCGCGTGCCGGCTTCCCCGCGCACAACCGCTCGTGAGAGCGCAGCGCCGACGTCAAGACCGGTTCGCCCCGAAGACGATGTCGTCCCAGCTCGGCACGGAGGACCGCTTGGCCTTGGGGGTGCGACCCCGCGGGCCCGGGGCGGGACGGTCGCTCGATCCCGATTCGTCCGTGGTGCCCGCATCGCCGGAACGGGCCGGTTCGTCGGTGTCCTGCGCAGCGGGCTCGTCGTCGTCCGCCACGTCCGTGGCCGTGCCGGAGGCGTCGACGGCGAACGCGCTATCCGACGTGGTGTCGCGCGCTTCGGTCTCCGTGGCCGCGTGTTCGTCCGCACCGGAGTTCTCCGACCCGGAGTCCTCAGGCGCGGAATCCTCGGAAATGCAATCCGCAGGCTGGTGGTCCGTGACGGCGGAGGGGACGTTCTCGTTCCGGGAGGCTGCGGGGGAGTCGTCGTACGAGCCCTTCCCGAACGGCACGGCGGGGGCAGCTGCGTTCCGGGAGGGGGCGGCGTCGTCGTGTGCGAGGGGGGTCGAATCGTCGACGATCTCGATCCCGTCGTCCTGGGCGAGTGCCTGGGCCTCGGCGACCTGCGAGGCGGCCGGCTGGATGGGCCGGTCGAACACCGTGGAGTCCTCCGGGGCGTCGATGGGGCGCGGGCGCTGGTCCACCTGACCCATGCCGCGGCCGAGGATCTCCGCGAGCCGGTCGTCGCCCGCCTCGTCCGAGCCGATCCGCCGTCCGCGGCGCGACTGCAGGACGTCGAGCAGGTCGTCCGCCTGGCTCGCCTCGTGCTGCAACTGCCGCAATGTCGCGGTGGGTGCGGGGGGCAGCGCGTGGGCGGCCGCGCCGAGCGGGCCGGTCTCCTGGTGCTCCTGACCCAGCGCGTGCGCCCAGTCGTTCTCCGGACGCACGGTCCGGTTCGCGGGGTTGTAACTCCACTGGGCGGGACCCGGGATGTCCGGGGCGTCCTGCGAGGCGTCCTCCGCGGAGAAGCTCAGCTGCACGGTCCACAACTGGTCCTCGCGCAACCACGCGTCCCAGTCGAAGGACGAGCGGTCCACCCCGAGCTCGGCGGCACGCTCGTCCACGGTCTCGCGCAGGGTACGGGGCTCGCCCTCGAACACGGAACGGTAGCCCTCGTGGGAGGGGTTGGTCCCGGAGACCGTGACCCGGCACGCCTCGGCGACCACGTGGGAGCGTTCGGCCAGGATGGGCCATTCGTACCGCTTGACGCGTTCGGCCTCCCACCCGGACTCGGCCACGACGTCCTCGACGCTCGCGCCGGCGCGGAAGCGGGCCTGGATGTCACGCGGACCGAAGGACCCTCCGCCGCGCCCATGAGAGGGGCGCTTGCGGCGCGCGTGCTGGATCGTCTGACGCAATTGCTGGTCGATCTTCAGCCGGTACCGGGTCGAATCGGGGGTCTCCACGATGAGGTGCTCACCGTCGTCGTGCACTCCTACCAGGCGCAACTGCTCCATGCTGTCCTTCCCTCGCCGTTGGGGGCACCACGCGATCCGGGGTGCGCTCGGCGCGCTCGTAGCGTCAGTGTAGTGGCACGCCCGGGCGCCGTCCGGGACCGGGGGGACGGCCACCCGCACGGGCACCGCGTGTGTCATCCGGACGAGCGGATCCACCGCCCGAGGTGGAAATCTTGCTCTGCGAGAAAACCTCGGCGTCGCCACTGGCTTTTTCCGCGCCCATGGTGAACAATCTACGCGACACGGCCCGGGGGTAGAGCGCTCGGGAGTTGTTTTTCGCAGGGATTTTCGTGAAGACCGGTTGGAGCGGATAGACACATGGCCACAGACTACGACGCACCGCGTAAGCAGGACGAAGACCTCAAGGAAGACTCCATCGAGGAGCTCCAGTCCCGGCGGTCGGACCAACAGTCCGGAAGCGTTGACGAGGACGAGGCCACCGCGGCGGAGAGCTTCGAGCTCCCCGGCGCGGACCTCTCCAACGAGGAACTGTCCGTCGTGGTGCTCCCAGCCCAGGACGACGAGTTCACGTGTGGCTCGTGCTTCCTGGTGCGCCACCGTTCGCAGCTCGCCGAGGAGCGCGATGGCGTGAAGTACTGCCACGAGTGCCTGGGCTGAGCCCCGGGTCCACGACCGCATGACGACGGGCGCTCACCCTCGGGTGAGCGCCCGTCGTCTTTCTGCTCGTCCGTGATCGTGCTCGTCAGACCCGGTCGCCGCGGTTACCCGCCGAACGGGAGCCCGCATTGATCGCCTCGGCCAACCGCTCGGGGTGGCGAGTCGCGGTGAGCCAGTACGGGGTGGGGTCCACCGGGTCCACGATTTCGATCCGGCACAGGTCCGGCATCGACACACGGAAGTTCATGAAGGCGCGCCCGTCCAGGTCGGGTCCGCGCGCAGCACGCGCCTCGGCGCCGACCAGCGGACGAGCATTGCCCACGTACTGCCGTTCGATGTACGCCCGGCCCACGCGCAGGTCCTGGTCGGTGACCACGATGCTCGGCGCCCCCAGGTGCAGCACGAGCCCGATCACGACCATCAGCACCACGGCCACGATCACGCCCACGGCGATGCTGATGGGTGCCACGGCCACGAATCCGGCCGCGCCCACGAAGACCACGATGAGCCATACCCACCACGCGACGATCAGCTTCTCCTCGTACTGCACGTCCGCTCGGACGTTCTCCTGGGCGTGGGACGGGTGCTCTGCGGGTGAGGACGCCGCGGCCGCCCCGAAATCTGGGTGGGAACTCATGCCCCCACCTTGACACATTCCCCCTGGACGCCGCCCGCGTCCGCGCCGTCAGGCCCGCGCGTTACAGTGGGGCATTGTGACCGAAATGAGCGAGTCGGCCGCGGTGACCGTGGCCCTGCATCTGTTGGACCCGGACCTGCCCGCCCCCGCCTATGCACGTCCCGGTGACGCCGGGGCGGACCTGCGCGCCCGCCACGACGTCGAACTCGGCCCGGGTCGGCGCGCGCTCGTGGACACAGGGGTGGCGCTCGCGATCCCCGCGGGGTATGTGGGTCTCGTGCACCCGCGCTCCGGGCTCGCGGCCAAGCATGGGCTGACCGTGGTCAATGCACCGGGCACCGTGGACAGCGGCTACCGTGGCGAACTCAAGGTGTGCCTGCTCAACACGGATCCGCATGAGAGCTACACGGTGCGCCGCGGTGAGCGGATCGCCCAGCTCGTGATCCAGGAAGTGGTCACCGCCCGCTTCGAGCTCACCACCGAACTCCCCGACAGCGAGCGCGGTGCGAGCGGATTCGGGTCCACGGGGGCCCACTGATCGCCGGCCCTCGCCCCCGCAGATTCCCCACCCACTCTTGGAGCAACTGATGTTCGGACGTAAGAAGCGCAACCGCGAGGCCTCGGAGCAGACACCGACCGAGTCCACGACCGCGTCGGCTGCCACCGAGGCCGCCCCGGACCAGGACGCGCCGGATCCTCGCGCCAACGGCCCGTGGGACGAGAGCGAGATGCCGGGTGAGCGCGCCGAGTACCTGGATCTCGGGGCTCTGCTGCTGAAGCCGGTCGCGCGCGTGGACGTGCGCGTCGAGCTGGATCCGCGGGACCGGGTGCCGCGGGCCGTGAACATGGACTTCGGGGGCGGTTCCGTCCAGGTGCAGGTCTTCACGGCCCCCAAGTCCTCCGGGCTGTGGGACGAGGTGCGCGCCGAGCTCGTGGCCGGGTTGCGGCGGGACGGGGGCGACCCCACGGTCTCCGACGGTCCCCTGGGCATGCAGGTCAACGCGCAGTTCGCGGGCGTCACGCCCTCCGGCGAGAACGGGTTCCGGCTCGCACGCTTCGTGGGCATCGACGGTCCGCGCTGGTTCCTGCGCTGCGTCTACACAGGCGACGCCGCGCTGCCCGGGCCCACCGCGGAGGTGCTCGATGACGCCGTGCGCGGGCTCGTCGTCGTCCGCGGCCAGGACCCGCACCCGCCGCGCGACCTGCTCGCGCTCACGGTCCCCGAGGACGCCGAGGTGCACCCCGCGGGCGCGCCGACCGATGCGGACGAGGACGCGGGGCGGACCCCGGCGGAGCCAGGCGCCGCGGTGCAGGAGCCGCGGCGCGGCCCCGAGATTACCGAGATCGGCTGACCCGGGTGGTCAACAACCCGCTCACGGGCGCGATCGACGTCGTCGCCGAACCCGAGGCCCACGCGGAGGACCTGACCCCGGAGCATAGGGCGCGGCAGCGGCGCCGTGCGGTCGTGGAGGGCGTGGTCGTGGAGGTCACGATCGCGCCCGTGGCCGCGCCGCCGTACTACCGGGCGCTGCTGCGCGTGACGAGCCCAGAGGCGCAGCCGTGCACGCTCGAACTGCTGTGGCACGGTCAGCACGTGGTCCCGGGCGTCACCGCCGGCACCAAGCTGCGCTGCCTCGCCGTGGTGTGCTTCCCGGACGGGGTGGCCACCATGTATAATCCGCGCTACGAGATCATCACCCCCAAGAAGGCCGTGCGATGACGTCCCCGCCGGACCCGACGGACCCCGCACCGCAGAGCGCGGGCGACCGCATGGGCCGCGCCGCCGAGGATCTCGCCCGGCGCTCGGGCCTGCGCCGGGACGCCAACGGCCAACTGGACGTGCTCAGCGCCGTGGGCGGCTGGCGCGGTGTGATCGAATCCATCCTCCCGGGACTCGTGTACCTCGCGTGCGTGGTGCTCACGGGGGAGTTGGTCCCGGCGTTGTTGGCGTCACTGGGCACGGCCGCCGTGTTCACCGTGCTCCGGCTGGCGCAGCGCCAGACCGTGACCCAGGCGATCGCCGGGCTCATGGGCGTGGGAGTGTGCACGCTGTTCGCCCGCGCGGGCGGGCAGGCGCTGGACTACTACGTGCCCGGGTTCATCACGAACGTCGCGGCGCTGGTCCTGTTGAGCATCTCGGCGGCTGTTGGGTGGCCGCTGCTGGGCGTCGTCTTCGGCTACGTGCGCGGTGAATCCGTGGAATGGCGCCGCGACCCGCTGCGGCGCGTGGCCTATCAGCGGGTCAACGGTCTGCTCATCGCGATGTTCGCGACCCGGTTGCTCGTGCAGGTCCCGCTGTACGTCGCGGAGAACGTCACGGCGCTCGGGATCGCGCGCTTGGTCATGGGGGCCCCGCTGTACGCCGCTGTGCTGTGGGTGGCATGGCTGTGGAGCCGCCCTCGCCGCGAGCAGCCTGCAGGTTGACGTCCCGGGCCGTGGTGAACATGGCCCGCAACTGGTCCTCACCCTCCGCCGTGGTGATGAAGAACAGCTCGTCCCCGCTCTCCAGGACGTCGTCGCCGGACGGTGCGATCGGCACGCCGTCGCGCAGGATCGCCACGAGCGCCACGTCCTGGGGCCACGGCACCTGGGTCACGGTGCTCGCGACCACGGGGTGTTCCCGGGGCACCGTGTAGGCGGACAGCGTGGCCGAGCCGGTCTGGAAGCTCAGCAGGCGCACGACGTCGCCCACCTCCACGGCTTCCTCCACGAGCGCCGTCATCAACCGCGGGGTGGATACGGCCACGTCCACGCCCCACGCGTCGTCGAAGAGCCACTCGTTCTTGGGGTGGTTGACACGCCCCACGGTGCGGGGCACCCCGAACTCGCTGCGCGCGAGCAACGAGACGACCAGGTTGGCCTTGTCGTCACCGGTCGCGGCCACGACCACGTCCGCCTCCTCCGCGCGCGCCCGTTGCAGGACTTGGAGATCGCACGCGTCCCCCACGACCCACTGCGCACCGCGCAGGTTGGAGCGCCCGATCACCTCCGCGGTGGCGTCCACCACGACCACGTCGTGGCCGTGCGACACCAGTTCCCGAGCGATCGAGGATCCCACGGACCCTCCGCCTACGATCACCACGTGCATCAGTCACGCCCCCGCGTCCCAGGGGTCGCGGCGAGCGCCACGGCCTCCATGACCTCGTCCGACGGCGGTCGGGACAGCACCCGGGCCACGCGTTCCACGTCCTCCACGCGCATCATGGCGTGCACGATGTCCCCCTGCTGGTAGCTCGTGTCGCTCGCGGGCAGGATGCCCTCCCCGAACCGGGTGACGAACGCGACCCGCACACCGGCGGCCTCCTCGATCCGGTCCAGGTGCAGTCCCGACCACGCGTCGTCCAGGGGCAGTTCCCCGAGCTGCAGGCGACCGGAGGCCTCCCGGAAGTCACCCGTGATGGCGTGTTCGGGCAGGATGCGGCGCAGCACCTGGTCCGCGCTCCAGCGCACGGACGCGACCGTGGGAATGCCCATGCGCTGGTAGAACTCCGCGCGGGTGGGGTCGTAGATCCGGGCGACCACGTGCTTGACCTTGAAGGTCTCCCGCGCCACGCGCGCGGCGATGATGTTGGAATTGTCCCCCGAGGAGACCGCGGCGAACGCGTAGGCGTCCGCGATCCCCGCGCGTTGCAGCACCTCGCGGTCGAAGCCGTGGCCCGTGACCTTTTTGCCGCTGAACGAGGGTCGCAGTTTGCGGAACGCCCGGTCGTCCTGGTCGATCACGGCAACCGTGTGCCCTGAGTCCTCGAGGGCGTGCGCGAGGGTGATCCCCACCCGGCCCACGCCCATGATCACGAAATGCGCCATGAGCCACAGCATAGGGCCCGCGGCACGGGACAAGGCCCGGCCGAGGGACTAGCGTGTTCCCACGTGTATGTGTCCCAAATGCTGCGCCGCGCGCTCGTGGGCAAACCGATCCACAACGAGCGCGCCGCGGGCACGGTGCTCTCCAAGGGCACCGCCCTGCCGGTGTTCGCGTCCGACGCCCTGTCCTCGGTCGCGTACGCCCCGGATGAGATCGTCCTGACGCTTGCCCTCGCGGGTTCCGCGGCGATCCTGCTGTCCCCGTGGGTGGGCCTCGCGGTTCTCGCCGTGCTCGCGGTGATCATCACCGCGTACCGGCAGAACGTGCGCGCGTACCCCTCGGGCGGGGCGGACTTCGAGATCGCGTCCAAGAACCTCGGCCGGCCCGCCGGCGCCGCGGTGGGTGCCGCTCTGATGGTGGACTACACGCTCGTCGTGGCCGTGTCCATGGCCGCCGCCGCGCAGTACCTCGCCGCGGCCGTCCCGTGGCTCGTGGGTCACCAGACGGTCGTGGCCGTCGCGGGGATCGCGCTCGTGGGCTTGCTCAACCTGCGCGGACTCAAATTCATGGGTCGCGCGTCCTCGGTGCCCACGTACGCGTTCGTGGGGGTCGTGCTGATCCTCGTGCTCGTGGGCTTCGTCCAGGACGTCACGGGAACACTGCAGCGCGCGCCGTCGGCGGACTACGACGTCGTCCCGGCCGCGGGCATGGACGGCGGGCTCATGGGCCTGGCCGGGGCCATGCTCGTGCTGCGCGCGTTCTCCTCGGGTGCCGTGGCCCTGACGGGCGTGGAGACCATCACGCACTCCGTGCCGTTCTTCCGCAAGCCCAAGGCCCTCAACGCGGCGCGCACGCTCGCGGTGCTCGGAGCGCTGTCCGCTGTGTTGCTGCTCGGGGTGCTCTACCTGACCCGGCGCACGGGCGCGGTGGTCGTGATGGACCCCGCGCGGCAACTGTTGATCGACGGCCGCGCACCGGAGCCCGACTTCTACCAGGTGCCCATCCTGGGCCAGATCGCGCAGGCCGTGGCGGGGGCGGATTCCGTGTGGTTCGTGATCCTCGTTCTCGTGACCGTGGGCGTGCTGTTCATGGCCGCGAACACGGCGTACTCGGGCTTCCCCGTGCTGGCCTCACGCCTCGCGTCCGCCGCATTGCTGCCCCGGCAGTTGCAGAGCCGGGGCGACCGCTTCGCGTTCACGAACGGCATCATCCTGTTGTCCGTGGTCGCGGCGGTCTTCACGATCGTGTTCGGCGCGAACGTCAACGGGCTCATCCAGCTCTACGTGGTGGGGGCGTTCTTCGCGTTCACGCTGACCCAGGCGGGCATGGTGCGGCACTGGGCCAGGGTGCGCCGCACGAGCACGTCGCAGAGTCCGCACCGCCGGATCGCCGGGCGCTGGGCCGTGGCGGTGATCGCCCTGATCGCGTGCGCGGCGGTGTTCGTGGTGGTACTCGTGACCAAGTTCGCCCAGGGCGCGTGGCTCACGATCGTCGCGATCGCCCTGATCACCGTGTTGATGCGCGCCATCGGGCACCACTACCGCTCGGTGGACACCGAACTCGAGGTGCACCAAAACTCGGGGGTGCGGGCCCTGCCGTCCCGCGTGCACTCGATCATCGTGGTCACCTCGGTGCGCAAGCCCGTGGTGCACGCCCTGACCTATGCGCGGGCCTCCCGTCCGTCCAGCCTCGAGGCCGTGGTGGTGGACACGGACCGCGCGCGCACCGAACAGATCGTGAAGCAGTGGGAGGCCCTGGAGATCCCCGTACCCATCACGGTCCTCGCCTCGCCCTACCGCGATACCGTGGGACCCGTCGTCGCCCACATCCGCGGCATCCGCCGCAAGTCCCCGCGGGACCTCGTGATCGTGTACCTGCCCGAGTACGTGGTGGGCCGCGGATGGGAACGCTTCCTGCACAACCAGGCCATCCGCCCGTTGCGGACGCGGCTGCACTACGAACGCGGAGTCATGATCGCCTCCGTACCCTGGCACCTCGAATCGGTGCGCGAACTACGACTCACGGAGAACAACGAATGACCGAGTCCCCCGATCACCTCGAGCTGCGCCTGGGCGCCGTGGCCCACGGCGGCCACGTGGTGGCCCGCACGGACGAGGGGCGCGTGGTCTTCGTGCGCCACGGGCTGCCGGGGGAGCTGGTTCGGGTGCGGCTCACCGACCGGGACCCCGCGGCGTCGTTCTGGCGCGCTGACGTCACGGACGTGCTCGAACCCGTCCCCGGGCGCCGGGAGGTACACCCGTGGGAGCAGGCGGACGCGCTCGTCGCAGCGGGCGCGGACCGGTCACCGCTGGGCGGGGCCGAGTTCGGGCACGCGGATCTGACGACCCAGCGCGAACTCAAACGCCACGTGATCGCCGAGCAACTGGGCCACCTGGCCGGCCACGACTGGGACGGCGAGGTGCAGCCCGTCGCAGGGGAGAGCCCCGACGGCACCGGGTGGCGCACCCGGTTGCACCTGGACGTGGCCCCCGACGGCACACCCGGGATGTACCCCCACCGCAGCACCGAGCTCGGTCCCGTCACGGACATGCCCCTGGCCACGGACGCGATCCGCGCCCTGGCCCCGTGGTCGCTGGAGTACCCCGGTGCGGCCCGCGTGGACGTCGCCGCGCCGGCAGGGGGAGCGGCACCGCTGCTGCACGTGGGGCTGCGCCCGGATGCCGCGCCGGAGCAGGTCACCGCCCTGCGGGATCGGTTGAGCGCATGGGCGGGGGACCGCGGGGTGAGCGTCACCGCGCGCTCGCCGCACGAGCGGGACACCCAGTTGTGGGCGGGCACCGACCACGTCCAGGAGACCCTCGAGTTGCCCGGCGCTACCGATCCCGAGCCGCTGCGCTGGCGCATAAGTCCCACGGGCTTCTGGCAGATCCATCGCGGCGCTCCCGGGACCCTCGCGCGCGCGGTACTGGACGGCGCCGGTCTGCGCCCCGGGGACAGCGTGTGGGACCTGTACAGCGGCGCCGGTCTGTTCACCGCGGTGGCCGCGCGCGCCGTGGGCCCCACGGGGTGCGTCTTCGCGGTCGAGGGCTCGCCCGTGACCTCCGCGGACGCCGCCCACAACCTCGCCCGCGCCCCGCACGTCACGAGCGTGCGCGGGGACGTGGCGCGCGTGCTCACTGGACCGGGCGGGCGGGGTGGGCACCGGGGCCGGGGTGCCGCAGCGGCGTCGTCCCGGCGGGGTCGTGGTTCCACACCGCGGCCACCGCGCCCGGACGTCGTCGTCCTGGACCCGCCGCGCGCCGGTGCGGCCAAGGAGGTGCTGGCCGCGGTGGACCGTGCCGCACCGCGCACGATCGTGTACGTCGCGTGCGATCCCGCCGCGCTCGGCCGGGACCTGGGGCGGTTGCGGCGCCGGGGCTGGCGGATCGAGGGCGTCGAGGCATTCGATCTGTACCCGAACACGCACCACGTGGAAGCCGTCGCGGTGCTCAACTGCGAGGGCTGAACCGGGCGGCCGAACGACGGCCCACGTCATCGTGACGCGGACGCCCGGGAATCCCCGGAGTGACGGAGCGCACGGGCTACACTGACAGGGACTGTTCCACGCGCGGGGGACACCTGTAGTGTGCCGCGCGCGCCGAACGCAACCGACGGTGGCGAGAGGAGTTCCACACCATGACTGTGGACAGCTTTGGAGCCAAGGACGTTCTCAACGTCAAGGGCACCGACTACGAAATTTTCCGACTGGACGCCGTGGAGGGAGCCCAGAAGCTCCCCTACAGCTTGAAGGTCCTGCTCGAGAACCTGCTGCGCACCGAGGACGGTGCCAACGTGACGAGCAAGCACATTGAAGCCCTGGGCAACTGGGACCCCGAGGCCCAGCCCGACACGGAGATCCAGTTCACCCCTGGTCGCGTGATCATGCAGGACTTTACCGGCGTTCCCTGCATCGTGGACCTGGCCACCATGCGTGAGGCCGTGGCAGATCTCGGCGGCGACCCCTCCCGCGTGAACCCGCTCGCCCCGGCCGAGCTGGTCATCGACCACTCCGTGCAGATCGACGCGTTCGGTTCCGCGGACGCGATCGAGCGCAACATGGACATCGAGTACCAGCGCAACGGCGAGCGCTACCAGTTCCTGCGCTGGGGCCAGACCGCGTTCGATGACTTCAAGGTGGTCCCGCCCGGGATGGGCATCGTCCACCAGGTCAACATCGAGAACCTGGCCCGCGTGGTCATGACCCGCGAGGTTGACGGCACGCTGCGCGCCTACCCGGACACCTGTGTGGGCACCGACTCCCACACCACCATGGAGAACGGCATCGGCGTGCTCGGTTGGGGTGTGGGCGGCATCGAGGCCGAGGCCGCGATGCTCGGTCAGCCCATCTCCATGCTGATCCCGCGCGTGGTGGGCTTCAAGCTCACCGGCGAGATCCCCTCCGGTGCGACCGCCACGGACGTGGTGCTGACCATCACGGAGATGCTGCGTGAGCACGGTGTCGTGGGCAAGTTCGTGGAGTTCTACGGTGAGGGCGTGGCAGCGGTGCCGCTGGCCAACCGCGCCACGATCGGCAACATGTCCCCGGAGTTCGGTTCCACCGCGGCGATCTTCCCGATCGACCAGGTGACCCTGGACTACCTGGCGCTCACGGGCCGCTCCGAGGAGCAGATCGCCCTGATCGAGGCGTACACCAAGGAACAGGGCATGTGGCACGACCCCGAGCACGAGGTCGCCTACTCCGAGTACCTCGAGTTGGACCTGTCCACCGTGGTCCCCTCGATCTCCGGGCCCAAGCGTCCCCAGGACCGCATCGAGCTGACCCGCTCCAAGGAACAGTTCCGCGACGACCTCGTGAACTACGTGGCCGAGGACAAGTCCGTGGACGTGGACCCGGACGTCGTCGAGTCCTTCCCGGCCTCCGACGCCCCCTCCCACGACGCGACCGATGAGCAGGACCCCCAGGACGCGCCGCGCGAGAGCTCCGCGGACGACATGAGGGAGCGCCCCGAGCACCGAGTGGAGGTCTCCATGGAGGACGGCCGTCACTTCGAGCTGGACCACGGTGCCGTGTCGATCGCCTCGATCACGTCCTGCACCAACACGTCCAACCCCTCGGTGATGATGGCCGCGGCCGTGCTCGCGCGCAACGCCACGGAGAAGGGCCTCAAGGCCAAGCCGTGGGTCAAGACCTCGATCGCGCCGGGTTCGCGCGTGGTCACCGAGTACTACGAGAAGTCCGGTCTGGTCCCGGCACTCGAGGAGCTCGGCTTCTACATCGTGGGTTACGGCTGCACCACGTGCATCGGCAACTCCGGTCCTCTGGAGCCCGAGATCTCCCAGGCCGTGCAGGAAAACGACCTCGCCGTGACCTCGGTGCTCTCCGGTAACCGCAACTTCGAGGGCCGAATCAACCCGGACGTGAAGATGAACTACCTCGCGTCCCCGCCGCTGGTCATCGCGTACGCGCTGGCCGGGACCATGGACTTTGACTTCGAGAACGAGCCTTTGGGCCAGGACTCGAACGGTCAGGACGTGTTCCTCAAGGACATCTGGCCGGACCCCACCGAGGTCCAGAAGATCATCGATGCTTCGATCGACACCGATATGTTCGACCGCGAGTACGGCACCATCTTCGACGGTGATGAGCGCTGGCAGAACCTGGACACCCCCACGGGTGACGTGTTCGAGTGGGACCCCGAGTCCACCTACGTGCGCAAGCCACCGTACTTCGAGGGCATGACCATGGAGACCACTCCGGTGGAGGACATCGAGGGTGCGCGCGTGCTGCTCAAGCTGGGCGATTCCGTGACCACGGACCACATCTCCCCGGCCGGTTCGTTCAAGAGCGACACGCCCGCGGGCAAGTACCTCACGGATCACGGCGTGCAGCGCAAGGACTTCAACTCCTACGGTTCCCGCCGTGGTAACCACGAGGTCATGATCCGCGGTACGTTCGCGAACATCCGCATCAAGAACCAGCTGCTCGACGGCGTGGAGGGCGGTTTCACCCGCGACTTCACTCAGGAGGGTGGCCCGCAGGCCGCCGTGTACGACGCCGCGATGAAATACCAGGAGGCCGGTGTTCCCCTGGTGGTGCTGGGCGGCAAGGAGTACGGCTCCGGTTCCTCGCGTGACTGGGCGGCCAAGGGCACGTCCCTGCTGGGTGTGCGCGCGGTCATCGCACAGTCCTACGAGCGCATCCACCGTTCCAACCTGATCGGCATGGGCGTGCTGCCCCTGCAGTTCCCCGAGGGCGAGTCCGCGGACTCCCTGGGGTTGGACGGCACCGAGACGTTCTCGATCGAAGGGGTCACCGCGCTCAACGACGGCCAGACCCCCAAGACCCTGAAGGTCACGGCCACCAAGGAAGACGGTTCCACCGTGGAGTTCGACGCCGTGCTACGCATTGACACCCCGGGTGAGGCCGACTACTACCGTAACGGCGGCATCCTGCAGTACGTGCTGCGTCAGATCGCCAAGTAATAGATCCTCGGATCGTACCGTCGGCCGGTGATCCCCGCTCGGGGGGTCACCGGCCGACGGCGTTGCGGGCGTCGTTCGCCGTGGCCCAGGCCATGCGACGGGACGGGGCCCCGGCCAGGGCGAGTAAGATCGGACGGAGCATTCGGGCGCATCATGATCCCCCCGCCGGACGAGCACCCGTCCGGTGCGGGCCCGAAGAGGACGAGACATCCACGGAGAGCAGGCTATGACGCTTCTGGAGACCATCGAGGGACCCGAAGACCTACGGGGGCTGGACGCCGCGGCCATGGAGCAGTTGGCCGCCGAGATCCGTTCCTTCCTGATCACCCACGTCTCCGCGACCGGGGGTCACCTGGGGCCGAACCTGGGTGTCGTGGAGCTCACCCTCGCGGTGCACCGCGTGTTCGACTCGCCCCAGGACTCGATCGTCTTCGACACCGGACACCAGTCCTACGTGCACAAGCTCGTCACGGGTCGCCAGGACTTCGACACCCTGCGCCAGGAGGGTGGCCTCGCGGGCTACCCGTCCCGCGCGGAGTCCGAACACGACATCGTGGAGTCCTCCCACGCGTCGTCGTCCCTGTCCTGGGCGGACGGGATCTCGCGCGGTTACGCGCTCACGGGCCAGGACGACCGGCACACCGTCGCGGTGATCGGGGACGGGGCCCTGACCGGTGGCATGGCGTGGGAGGCCGTGAACAACATCGCCTCGGACCGGGACCGCAAAGTCGTGATCGTGGTCAACGACAACGGCCGCTCCTACGCGCCCACCGTGGGCGGGTTCGCGAACCACCTGCGCGAGCTGCAGGCCAGCGTGCAGCAGGGCGTGGACGCCGTGCGCACGGACCGCCGCTACGAGCAGACCCTCGCGAAGGCTAAGCGCCTGCTGACGTCCTCGGGCCACCTGGGCCAGGCCGTGTACCGCGGTCTGCACGGGATGAAGCAGGGCATCAAGGACGTGGTGGTCCAGCAGGGGATCTTCGAGGACCTCGGCATGAAGTACGTGGGTCCGGTGGACGGCCATGACCTCGCCGCGATGGAACAAGCGCTCACGAATGCCCGCAACTTCGGCGGCCCGGTCATCGTCCACGCCATCACCGAGAAGGGCCACGGCTACTTGCCCGCCCGCCTGGACGCGAACGACCAGTTCCACTCCGTGCCCGTGATCGACCCCACCACGGGCAAACCCACGAGCACCGCCTCGGCCCGCTCGTGGACGCACGTCTTCCGCGACGAGATCGCCGCGATCGCGGATGAGCGCGAGGACATCGTGGGCATCACCGGCGCCATGTTGATCCCCATGGGACTGCAGAAGATGCAGACGGCACACCCGCAGCGCGTCGTGGACGTGGGGATCGCCGAACAGCACGCGCTGACCATGGCCGCGGGCATGGCGTTCAGCGGGCTGCACCCGGTCGTGGGCCTGTACGCGACGTTCCTCAACCGCGGCTTCGACCAGCTGCTCATGGACGTGGCCCTGCATCACGCGGGCGTCACGGTCGTGCTGGACCGCGCGGGCGTCACCGGCCCGGACGGGCCGAGCCACCACGGGATGTGGGACCTCGCACTGTTGCAGATCGTGCCGGGGCTGCACCTCGCGGCCCCGCGGGACGAGGCCACCATGGTCGAGGAGCTGCGCGAGGCGGTCGCCGTCTCCGACGCACCCACCGTGGTGCGCTACCCCAAGGGCGCGGTGGGTGCGCCGCTGCCCGCCCTCGAGCGACTGAGCGGCGGGGTGGACGTCCTCGCCCGCAACGGCGAGGCCTCCGGCAAGGGCGTGGATCACCGCGACGTGCTGATCGTGGGCGTGGGCGCCATGTGCGTCACCGCGCTGGACGTCTCCGAACGCCTCGCCGCCCACGGTGTCTCCTCCACCGTGGTGGACCCCCGCTGGGTGCTGCCCGTGCCGCAGGCGGTCGTGGAGCAGGCAGCGACGCACCGGATCGTGGTGGTGATCGAGGACGGTGTGCGCGCCGGGGGCATCGGTTCGCTCATCCGCCAGGAGATGCGCGCCCAGGGCGTGGACACCGCGCTCAACGAGGTGGGGTTACCCACCGAGTTCCTCGAGCACGCGAGCCGCGAGCAGATCCTGCAGCACACGGGGTTGACCGCCCAGCGCATCGCCCAGGACACGCTCGCGTCCGTCCTGGGCACTAAGGTCCCGTACGCGCGCCCCGCGGCCGAAGACGCCGCGCAGCTCACCGTACCGCGCTCCGGGGAGCGACCGCGCGACGGACGCTGAACCACCAGCGCTGACCCACGGACCGTTTGCCGCCGGGCCGATGTGGTGCGTGGCGAACGGATCCGCGCGGTTCAGCCCACGATGACGCGCCCGTCGCGCACCGTGACCGGGTACTCAGTGAGTCCCCTGGGTGCGGGCCCGCCCGTGACCTCGCCCGTGGCCATGTCGAACGCCGAGCTGTGGCACGGGCACACGTACTGCCGGTTGGCGGGATTGACGATGCACCCCTCGTGCGGGCACACGGGAGAGAACGCGGTGAACGTGCCCTTGGTGGGCTGTCCCACCACGGCCTGCACACCCCCGGAGTCCACCTTGAGCCCCGACCCCACGGGGATGTCCGCGGCGGCGGCCACGTCCACGGGGGTGGCCGGCGCGGTGGGGATGGCCGTGGCGTCGTCGTCCGATCCGCCGCCCGAACTGCATGCGCTCAACCCGACCGCGCCCACAGTGGCGATCCCAGCGGCACCCACGGCGCGTCGGCGCGTGAACAACGCGGGGGAGGGGGTCTTGGTCCGGGCGGCGGGGTCCTCGGGCAGGGGTGGGACGGTCATGGCGGTGCGATCCTTTCGACGCGGTGGCTCCAATCCTAGGACCGGTCACGGCGCGGCGTGGGGCGCGGGGGCGGGGTGTTTCCTCAGTACGATGGGACCAGGAGCGGACGGGTGGATCCCGGTCCGCGGTACAGGAAGGAAGGCACCATGATCAAACGTCTTGCATTCGTCGCCGGTTTCGGAATCGGCTTCGTGGTCGGCTCCGCGTCCGGTCGCAAGAGCTACGAGTCCCTGCGCGAGAGCGCGCTGAACACCTGGAACGACCCCAAGGTCCAGGCCAAGGTCTCCGAGGGTACGGACTGGGTCAAGTCCGAGGTCCCCGTGGTGGGCGAGAAGCTCGCCGAGGGCGCGCAGAAGGCCGCCGGCACCGTGGGCGCCAAGGCCTCCGAGGGCGCGGCCGCCGTCAAGGACAAGGCCGCCCAGGGTGCCGCGTCCGTCAAGGACAAGGCGCAGGGCGGTGCCGAGGCCGTGAAGCAGAAGGCCTCCCAGGGCGGTCAGGATTCCGGTACGCCCGCGAAGCACTCGGGCGCCGAGCTGCCCGAGCCCGCCGTGACCGAGGACGAGGTGGACATGAAGCCCGCGCACCCGGGTCCGGACGCCAAGGATATGAAGAACTGATGCGACGGGCGGCACGGGTCATGTGACCGCGCCGCCGCGTGACAGTGGCCGTGCACCTTCGTGGGTGCACGGCCACTGTCGTGTCGTGGCCGGAGCGGTCCGGCGCACGGCCGGTTCCGCGCCCTCGATCTACTCGTGCCCCTCAGTGGTCTTCTCCGCCCGACGCCGCGAGCGCAGTTCACGCCACGTGGCCCCGATCACGGGCGTCACGTGCTCGACCTGCCACGAGCGGGCGCCGAGCTCGCGCAGCCGGGCGGCCACGGCGTCGTCGGCGGTGGAACGCGGGGGCTGCCAGCAGAACCGGCGCAACAGTTCGGGCGTCAGGAGGTTCTCGGTGGGTAACTCCAGGTGCTCGGCGAGTTCCGCCACGGCGGGTTTGAGGACCTTTAGCCGCGCCGCTGCCTCCGGGCGCTTGGCATCCCAGCCCTTGACCGGCGGGAGGGCGTTGGAGGGGATCGTGGCGGGGACGGGCTCCTCGGTGTTGCGGGCGTCCTGGACCGCGGTGAGCCACCGGGTGGCCTCGCGCGAGGCCAGGCGACCGTGGAAGCCCGGGGTGGCCATGAGCTGCGGCACGGTGCGGGGCATCGCGTTGGCGGCCGCCACGATCGCCGAGTCCGGGAGCAACCGTGTGGGCGCGAGGTCCTTGTGCCGCGCGAGCGACTCCCGCGCCTGCCACAGATTGCGCACCGCGGTCAGCTTGCGCCGGCCACGGACGTTGCCCACGCCGTGGGTGCGCCGCCACGGATCCTGGCGCGGTGCGGGCGGGGGCAGGGTGCGGATGTGGTCGAATTCTTCGAGAGCCCAGTCGAGCTTGCCCGCCTGGACCAGGCGATCCTCCGTGGCCCAGCGCAGCTGCACGAGCACTTCGACGTCCAGTGCGGCGTAGTTGAGCCAGTCCACGGGCAGCGGGCGCTGGGACCAGTCCACCGCCGAGTGCTCCTTGGACAGCGTGAATCCCAGCAGCTCCTCCGTCATGGAGGCGAGGCCCACCTTGCGCAGCCCGAGCAACCGACCGCCCAGTTCGGTGTCGAAGAGCCGGTCCGGGTGCATGTCCAGTTCGGCGAGGCAAGGCATGTCCTGCGTGGCCGCATGCAGCACCCACTCGACGTCGCGCAGGGCCTCGTTCACGACCGCCAGGGACCCCACGGCCTCGGAATCGATCAGGATCGTGCCCGCGCCCTCGCGGCGCAACTGCACGAGGAACGCGCGCTGCCCGTAGCGGAACCCCGAGGCGCGTTCGGTGTCGATCGCCACCGGACCCGTGGCCGCGGCCAGTTGCTCCGCGGCGCGCGTGAGGCCGCGGGCGGTGTCCACCACGCGGGGGAGCCCCTCTGCGGGGCCGTTGAGATGCACGGTCGCGGGAATGTGCAGATGCTCGAATCCGGGGACCACGATCTCGGGTGGCTCCGGAGCTCGAGGGGGCCTGGGGTCCTTGGCGTTGCTGTTGATGGGATGTTCCTCGGAGGGTGGATCGGCGGCGGTGCAGGTGATCCGCACCGCCGGACGGGACGGATGACGGGGCCGGTTACAGGTAGGTCACGCCCTCGTGATGGGGTGGCAGACCGGCGGCGGTGCACAACACCTGGGCCCACGCACCCAGGTGGGTCAGGGCCCAGTGCGGCGGGCCGATGTGGGGCACCGGGGTCCAGGACGCACGCACCTCCACCTGGGCGGAGTCTGCATGTTCGGTCAGGCTGCCGAAGTGGCGCTCCACCGTGCGGGAGGCCGTACCGCCCTCGGCGGTGAACTGCGCACCGTGCTCGGTGAGCGTGTCCGTGAGCCAGGACCAACCGACGTCGGTCAGCAGGTCGTCCCGGCCCATGGCGGTGTCCGTGCGGGACCGGAACCAGCTCACGATCCGGAAGGGACCTTCCCAGGGCTGCGGGCAGGACTCGTCGTACAACACCACGAAACGCCCGGCCGCCGGTGCGTCGTCCGCGGTGCGGGGCCGGTCGGGTGCGGTGTCGCGCCGATGGGGACCCCGGACGACTTCCGCGGCGAAGGAGATCGCGTGCGGAGCAAGTCCGTGCGGGGGGACGATATGGCGCAGTGCGATCTCCGGGCGGAAGCGGGCAGTCTCCAGGGCTTGCACGACTGCGCGAAACACGTCCGGAGTGCTGTTCAGCTCGGTTACCGCTCCCACAAGGTCACAGTAACCACACCGTTATCCTTCACCGCGCGTTTGACATCGTGTCGCTCGTGCGTATCGCCGTGCGTCGTTCTGGGGTGGGTCGGATCGACGCTTCAGTCCTGCGTCGCGGGAACCAGACGCAGGGACACCGAGTTCATGCAGTAGCGCAGATCCGTGGGAGTGTCGTACCCCTCGCCCTCGAACACGTGGCCCATGTGCGAGTCGCAGTTCGCGCAGCGCACCTCCACGCGCTTCATCCCCATGGTTGTGTCCTCGATGTAGCGCACCCGGTCCTCCGCGAGCGGCGCGAAGAAGGACGGCCACCCGCAGTGGGACGAAAACTTCGTGTCCGAGCGGAACAGCTCGGCCCCGCACGCGCGACACTCGTACACGCCCTGCGTGGTGGTGTCCACGTACTCGCCCGTGAAGGGGCGTTCGGTCCCCGCCTGGCGCAGCACCTGGTACTCGAGCGGGTTCAGTTGTTCACGCCACTGCGCGTCCGTGCGCGCCGCGGCGGCCTCCGGGCTCAGGGCTCCGCCGGTGCGGGCGCTCGTCTCGTGGTTCGGCTCCGTGGTCACGGGGCGCCTCCTTCTCGTCGTCATGTGACTTCCTCCCTGTTCAACCATGCGTTCGCGCCGGTTATGCCCGTACGACGTCGCGTAGCCGCCGTTCGACGCTCGCGCGCACCGTGTATTCGGGGTGCCTGCGGTGACCGGCCCGCCATCCAGGTCCCCGTGATCGGCGCGTGCCAGAATGACGACATGACTACCCTGATCACCCCCGGGCAGGATTCGAACGCGCGCTCGTGGCGCCGCGGCGCGGTGGTGGGCGCCGCAGCGAGTATCGGAGCGGCGTCGGCGACGTTCGCGTTGTCGGGAGGTCTGGCGGCGCTCGTCGCGCGCCACGTGGTCACCCCGTCCACCCGGCCCGGCAACGTCCAGGTGCTCAAGCTCGAGAAGGACCCCAACTCGGGACAGGAACTGATCACGCTGCCCGCGAACCCGGACACCCGGGTCGCCGGGACGTACGCCCTACGGTTCGACGACGGTCGCGGCCTCGCGCGGATCGGCTTCATCGTGCGCCAGACCGGGGGCACCGTCACGCGGCTCGTGGAGCGCGTGTACCGCGGGGAACTCGCGGTGGGCAAGCGCGGGTGGTGGACCGGGACTGTGTACGCGCGGCCGTCGGACGCCGGGTTGGCCTACGGCAAGATCCACGTGGAGACGCCGCTGGGGCCCGCGCCCGCGTGGGTCATCCCCAGGGACGGGGACACGGCCACCGCACACCACACCGGCACGTGGGCGGTCATGGTGCACGGCCGCGGCGCCCAGCGCCCGGAATGCATCCGCGGGGCCAGGGTGGCCCACGAACTGGGGTTGCACTCCCTCATCCTGTCCTACCGCAACGACCAGGAGGCACCCTCCACCCCGGATCAGCGCTACGGGCTCGGGTTCACCGAATGGGAGGACATCCAGGCGGGAATCGGCTATGCGCTGGACCACGGAGCGTCGGACATCGTGCTGTTCGGGTGGTCCATGGGCGGGGCCATTGTGTTGCGCACGACCGAACTGACCGAGTACCGCGACCGCATCCGAGCGCTGGTGCTCACGGGACCGGTCGTGGACTGGTACGAGCTACTGGCTCACCAGACCCGGATCCACCGCATCCCGCGGCGCGTGGGTCGCATGGCGGCGGACCTGATCTCCCACCGGATGGGCCCGCGGATCACCGGGCTGGCCGCGCCCCTGGACCTGCATGCCCTGGACTGGCTCTCCCGCTGGGAGGACATCACTACGCCCACCCTGATCCTTCACTCCACGGACGACGAGGTGGTCCCGGTGGCCGGGTCCGTGGAACTCGCCAATCGCAGTCCCTACGTGGACTTCGTGGGGTTCTCCGGGGCCCGGCACACCAAGGAATGGAACATCGACCGCAAACGCTACGAGCGGGCCATCCGTGACTGGTTGCCCGCGGCGCTCACTCGCCGAGCCGGGCGTGGATCTGGCGTTTGATCCGACCGAGCATTGCGGACATCCCGCGCATGCGCAGCGGGGACACCAGCTTGGTCAGCCCGAAGCGTTCCGGCAGGTCGTCGGGTACGTCCAGCACCTGGGACGCCGGCAGGCCGTTGAGCCCCTCGTGCAGGATGGATGCGAAACCGCGCGTGGTGGGCGCTTCCGCCGGCGCGGAGAAGAACAGGGCGACCGGTGCGTCCGCATCGGACCCGTCCAGTTCCACGGTCAGGAACAACGGCGACTGACACTCGGTGACCTGCTCGAGTTCCTCCGGGTGCTCGCCGAGCCGCGCGGGCAGCGCGGGCAGCGAACGGGAGAACTCGAGCAGCAACTGCAGCTTGTCGGGTTCCGGGACCTCGTGGAACTCGGTCACCAGCTCCCGCAACTGTTCGGGCAGGTCCTGGGTGCTCACCGCGCGGCCCCGGGGGCCTCGCCGCGTTCCTCACCCTGCGCCACGGGCACGCGCACGGCGTTGCCCCACTCGGTCCAGGACCCGTCGTAGTTGCGCACGTTGTCGAAGCCGAGCAGGTGGGTCAGCACGAACCACGTGTGCGAGGAACGCTCGCCGATGCGGCAGTACGCGATCACGTCGTCGTCCTGCCCGAGCCCGACCTCGTCGCGGTAGATGGCGTCGAGATCCTCGCGGGACTTGAACGTCCCGTCCTCGGCGGCGGCCCGGGCCCACGGCACGGACGCCGCGGTGGGGATGTGTCCGCCGCGCAGCGTGCCCTCCTGCGGGTAGTCGGGCATGTGGGTGCGCTCGCCCGTGTACTCCTGGGGGGAGCGCACGTCGATCAGGGGAGTGGTGCCCAGCGCGGCCAGCACGTCCTCGCGGTACGCGCGGATCACGGAGTCGTCCCGCTCCACCGCGGGGTACTCGGTGGGGGTCACGGGGGTCGCGTCCGTGGTCAGTTCGCGGCCCTCGGCGATCCACTTGTCGCGCCCGCCGTTCATCAGGCGCACGTCCCGGTGACCGAACAGCGTGAAGACCCACAGGGCGTAGGCGGCCCACCAGTTGGACTTGTCGCCGTAGATCACCACGGTGTCGTCGCGGGAGATCCCCTTGCGGGACATCACCTCGGCGAACTGCTCCCCGTTCACGTAGTCGCGGGTGTCCGGTTCGTTGAGGTCCGTGTGCCAGTCCACCTTGACGGCCCCGGGGATGTGCCCGGTCTCGTACAGCAGGACGTCCTCGTCCGATTCGACGACGACGACGCCGGGCGTGCCGACGTGATCGGCCACCCACTGCGTGGACACCAGACGTTCCGGGTGCGCGTACTGCGCGAACGCGTCGTTCTGCTCTGCTTCTACAGCCATGAGACTTCTCCTTGTCCTTGTCCTTGTGCTGTCGTGGGCGCTGCGCACGCACGTGCCGTGCGCGTCTCGTTCTCCAGCGTAGTGGTGCGCGCGCACCCGGCGCATGCCGGCCCGCGTGCGCCGTCATACGCGGTCGCCGTGTTCACCACGGGCTGACCGGTAGCATCGGGGGAGAACGGGACGCCCGGCGCGTCCCACGTACTGTCCGTTTACCGCAGGACCGGTCCCGGTGCGCGCCCGCCGCGGCGCGCGATCCGGAACCGGTCGGGAGGCCCTGTCACGTGAGCACTCAGATCGAACACCTCGTGGAGCGCGATCCACGCGTCTCGGCCGATGAACTGCTGGCCGGTTTCACCCCGTCCGAACGCTTCGGGGAGGTGTCGTTCGACACGTACCGCCCGGATCCGTCCCAGCCCTCGCAGGCACAGGCGGTCGAGAAGCTCAAGACCTTCGCGGCGGGCGCGTCCGGGGGCGGCGCCTCCGGTGGCGGGTTCTTCTCCAAACTCTTCGGCGGGCAGAAGAGTTCCGGCGCGGCGCAGGGGATCTACCTGGACGGCGGGTTCGGCGTGGGCAAGACCCACCTGCTCGCGTCCCTGTGGCACGCCGTGCCCGGGCCCAAGGCGTTCGGCACGTTCGTGGAGTACACCAACCTGGTGGGTGCGCTCACGTTCCGCCGCACCGTGGACGCCCTGAAGGAATACACCCTCGTGTGCATCGACGAGTTCGAGCTCGACGACCCCGGGGACACCGTGCTGATGTCCCGGCTCATGCGCGAACTCGCGGACGCGGGCGTCAAGCTCGCGGCCACGTCCAATACCTTGCCCGGTTCCCTGGGCGAAGGCCGGTTCGCGGCGCAGGACTTCCAGCGTGAGATCCAGGTGCTGTCCTCCCAGTTCGAGGTCGTGCGCATCGACGGCGAGGACTACCGTCACCGCGGACTGCCGAACGCGCCGTCGCCCCTGCCCGACGACGCCGCGCTCGACGCCGCCGTCGAACAGCACTTCGCGGGTCGGCGTGTGGCGATCGACGACTTCGACGCGCTCGTGGAACACCTTTCCCGCGTGCACCCCTCGCGCTACCGTGCGCTGATCGAGGGCCTGGACGCGATCGCGTGGCGCGGGGTGCGCACGATCGACCAGCAAGCGGTAGCGCTGCGGTTCGTGGTGCTCGCGGACCGGTTGTACGACCGGGACCTGCCCATCCTCTCCACGGGCGTGCCGTTCGACCGCGTCTTCACGGAGGAGATGATGGCCGGCGGCTACCAGAAGAAGTACTACCGAGCGGTCTCCCGCCTTACGGCACTCGCCCGGGAGGCGGACGAGGCCTGAGACCCGCGAGAGCGGTGGCGACGCCGCGGCGTCGCCACCGCGCGGGTGACCGGTTCGTGAGAGGAGCCCTCGAGCCCGTGGGGCGCACCCTCGAGCCGACGTGAGAACGGGGTCCCTTCCGATCGGAAGGGACCCCGTTCTCACGTCGGCGGTGCAGATCACTCGTTGCCGCTGAGCCGATTGCGCGCGGCGTCCTGGCCTTGATCGACCTGGCCCTCGAACTTGTGACCGGTCTTCTCGTCCACGGCGTCGCCCGCCTTGTCGATGCCCTGGTCGACCTTGTCCTGGTGGTTTCCGGCGGCGTCCTTGGCCTTGTCCGCGAGTCCTCCGAGATCCGGCATGATCTGTGTCCTTCCGGTAGGTGAACCAGCCCGGTGTCGGGTCGGTACGTTCATCCTGCACGGCTTCCGTCACATACGGAAGGACCCCGACACGGGGTTCACCCTGAGGGAACATGACGCGATGGGTCCGGGGTGGAAGGAATCGGGCCCCGTTCGTTCCCGCCTGAAGTGGAGTACCCTGGGAAGTCGTCCCGCGCGCCAGCCGACCCCGCGAGAACCGGTGTGCAGCGCTCGCCCGCCGAGCGCCGTCGGCGTCATCCAGCGGGGCGGGAACCCCCATCCACGAAGGAGCCAGTGCGCGCCATGACCACCGAGAAGGTCGAACTGCTCCGCCACCCGGCGGAGGCCATCAACTGGAATCGCGTCCAGGACGAGAAGGACACCGAAGTCTGGGACCGTCTGACGTCCAATTTCTGGCTCCCCGAGAAGGTCCCGCTGTCCAATGACGTCCAGTCGTGGAAGACGCTCACGGCCGAGGAGCAGGACCTCACCATGAAGGTGTTCACGGGCCTGACCCTGCTGGACACCATCCAGGGCACCGTGGGCGCGGTCTCCTTGATCCCGGACGCCAAGACCCTGCACGAGGAAGCCGTGTACACGAACATCGCGTTCATGGAATCCGTGCATGCGAAGTCCTACTCGTCTATCTTCTCCACGCTGTCGTCCATGAAGCAGATCGACGAGGCGTTCCGCTGGTCGCGCGAGAACGAGCACCTGCAGCGCAAGGCCGACATCGTGCTGACGTACTACAAGGGTGACGACCCGCTGAAAAAGAAGGTGGCCTCCACCTTGCTGGAGTCCTTCCTGTTCTACTCCGGGTTCTACCTGCCCATGTACTTCTCCTCGCACGCCAAGCTGACCAACACCGCGGACCTGATCCGTTTGATCATTCGCGACGAGGCCGTGCACGGGTATTACATCGGCTACAAGTACCAGCGTGGTCTGCTGCAGGAGACCCCGGAGCGTCAGGAGGAGCTCAAGGCGTACACGTACGAGCTGCTGGACGAGCTCTACGACAACGAGGTGGCCTACGCCGAGGCGCTCTACGACTCGGTCGGCTGGACCGAGGACGTCAAGAAGTTCCTGCACTACAACGCCAACAAGGCACTGAACAATCTGGGCTACGAGGCCCTGTTCCCGCGGGAAATGACGGACGTGTCCCCGGCCATCCTCTCCTCGCTGTCCCCGAACGCGGATGAGAACCACGACTTCTTCTCCGGTTCCGGCTCCTCCTACGTGATCGGCAAGGCCGTGAACACGGAGGATGAGGACTGGGACTTCTGAGACCCCAGAGCTTGCTTGAGGCCCGAAAGGGCTGATGGGAGGCCCGGACCCGCAGGTTTCTGCAGGTCCGGGCCTTTTTTCGTGCGTCCATCCGAAGGACAGAGGAGAGCACAGATGAACATCAGTATCCGTTCGGTATGGCACGGGGGTGGCACGAGCGCACCTTCCAGCCAAGCGCGGGGTGGCTCGCAGCCCGAAATTTGGGGGCAGCCTGCCACCGGCTGCGTGCCACAGCGTGCCATTGGGCTCGCGTCGGAGCTCGTAAAAGGCCAGGTGAGAGGCCGGTTCGAAGGGACTGCACGACCTAGTGGCACGGAGTGGCACGACGGTCCGCGTGAGTCCATTCGCGGCACCTGGAGGGCACGATGAGCACCACGAAGAAGCTTGAGACGGCGGCGAAGAGAGAGACCTGGGGGAGCCTGCGGAAGCTCCCCTCAGGACGGTGGCAGGCGCGCTACCCGGCCCCAGACGGGCAGATGCACTCGGCCCGCACGGAGGACGACAAGCCGTTGACGTTCCTCACCAAGACCGACGCTCGCACGTGGCTCGCCAGCGTGCACACGAAGATCGCGCAGGGAGAATGGGAGCCA
This sequence comes from Kocuria sp. PD6, assembly GCF_031844145.1. Lineage (NCBI taxonomy): Bacteria > Bacillati > Actinomycetota > Actinomycetes > Micrococcales > Micrococcaceae > Kocuria > Kocuria sp. PD6. The sequence goes on along the minus strand of NZ_JAUZUS010000009.1, from coordinate 1,051 downwards.
CCCTCGGTCGTCGCGGCTCGGCGTCGAGCGGAAGCGGAAGCCGAGGAGGCGAGGTCGATCGGTTTCGCCGAGTACGCCGAGCGCTGGATCGAGTTCATTCGCCTCGAACCGACACGCGGGGGAAAGAAGCGGGCGGTCGCCACGGTGCGTTCCTACAAGAGCAAGGTCACCGGATACCTGATTCCCGAGTTCGGCGACACGGAGATCCAACGCATTGACATGGCTCGCATTCGGGTCATGACCCGTCGTCTGGATCAGATTCCGGCGCCGCTGAATCCGAAGTCGAAGTTCAACGGCATCACCCGTCCGGTGCTGATCGTGCTCATGATGATCCTGCGACAGGCAGCTCGAGACGGGATCATCCCGGCGGCACCTCCCATTTCGATCCCCAAGCAGGAATCGGTGCGGCATGATCACGATCATGATCCAGAGGATGACGTTGCGACTCCGGAGCAGGTCGAAGCCCTCTATGAGGCGACGCCGGATCTGTACTCGATCATGGTCCTGCTTGCCGCTTGGTGCCAGTTGCGTCGTGGTGAGTGCCTCGGACTGCAGCGCCGGGACATCCAGTGGCATAACGACGGCACTGCCACTTTGCATGTGCGCCGGCAGTTCAACGCGAACACGGGCGCTATGTCGGACCCGAAGAGCGAGGCTGGCAAGCGAGCACTGAGCGTTCCGCGGATCATGGTGGAGCGTCTCAAGGAGCATCTGCGAGACAACGTCGCGTCCGAGGCGAAGGCTCCCGTGGTTCCTTCCAGCGTCCGTGGCAGCGTGCCGCTGTCACACACCAAGTGGGGGCATCTCTGGGGTGACGCCCGCGATACGGCCAAGAGCGTGCCGCTGGGATTCCGATTCCATGCTCTTCGGCACACCGGCCTGACCCTCTTTGCGCAAGAGGGCGCGACCCTGGCCGAGTTGATGCGCCGAGGCGGCCATGCCGATATGCGGGTTGTGCTGCGCGACCAGCATTCCACGATGACTCGTGATCGGGAACTGGCCAATCGTATGAGTGACCGTGTCGAGGCTCAGCTTGCCGCCTAGAAGAGCG